>NZ_JBFAZW010000002.1:0-203894 GCF_040682015.1 Dactylosporangium sp. NPDC051485 | reverse complement strand
ACGATCGTGCTGCAGCACGGCCGCCCGTTCCTGGCCCTGGGCTCCCCCGGCGGCTCGACCATCATCACCACGGTGCTGCAGATCCTGGTCAACCGCCTCGAACTCGTCGCGGGTCAGCTGGGCGTCGACGTTGAGCGGCGCCGGCATCTGCAGGACCACCGCGGGCGCCCGGGACAGCATCTCCTTGGCCACGCGGGCGTCGTGCCAGAGCATCCGCCGGTGCCGCAGCGACTCGGCGTCCTGCGCGTCGGCCATCCTGGCCCACAGCTCGGGGTCGCCCGGGGAGTACCGCTCCCCCAGCCAGCGCACGATGGTCGCGTCGATGTCGAGCCCGCCGACGTCGGTGAGCCCGTCGACGGCCACCGTCTCGAACCCGACCGGCCGGCGCGCCACCACGCTGGCGTCGAACGTGCCGGCGCCGAGGTCGTAGACGACGAGAGCCTTGCCGGTCGGCACCTGCTGCCCGAGCACCGCGGTGAACGCGTGCGCGGCCGCGACCGGCTCCGGCACCAGCAGCGCCGCGCCGAGCCCGGCCCGCCTGGCCGCCTCCGCGAGCACCGCCTTGCGCGCCGTGCCCCACCCCGCCGGGTGGGCCAGCGCCACCGCGAAGTCTTCGGACCCGGCCACCCGCCGCGCCTCGGCGAAGACGAACCGCAGCACCGCCGCGATGAGGTCGGTGACCGCCACCTCGCGCGCGCCGAGCAGGATCGCCTGCTCGTCGATGTGCTGCTTCGGGTTGGGCTCCAGCCCCGCCGGATCGAACCGCGCGTGGTGCAGCGCGTCCCCGCCGACCACGAGGTCCCCGGGCACTGGGGCGTCCGCCGGGGTCGCGCCGGACGCCGGACCCGGCTTGGTCGGGGCAAAGACGGCGGACGGGAGCAACGGGTTGGCATCGAACAGCAGCGGCCGGACGCGCCCGTCGGGCCAGCGCATGAGGGCCACGGTGTTCGAGGTGCCGAAGTCGATCCCGAGCCCGAAGGCCGCAGACATGTCCCTCATCCTAGTTCGGCGGGGAGCCCCCGAACGATCGCGTTTCGGACGGTACGGGCGCCGTCGCGGACAGCTCCCGGTAGGCCGCGAGGACGAGCTCGGTCCGCCCGGCCACCTCCGCGATGGGGTCCGCGCCGCCAACGACCGCATCGGATAGACGAGATGGGCTGGATGGGTTGGATGGGTCGGTCGCCAGCAGCGCCCGCACCCGCTCGACCCGCTCGTGCCCGCGCACCGACTGGGCCAGCCGCCGCAGCGCCCCGACCCGGGCCGCGAACTGCGCGTCGAGCTCCCGCCGCCGCTCCCCGAGGGCGGCCCGGCGCTCGTCCACCTCGGCGAGCAGCGCGGCGTCGGCCAGCCCGGCGGCGGCCGCGTCGAGCTCGTCGAGGTACCCGGCCAGCCGGGCCCGCTCCCGGGCCAGCTTGGCCAGGTGGAAGCCGGTCAGCGCGAGCGTCGGCCCGATGTCGGACGGCTCCGCCATGGCCCCGAGCGACGGCCACCCCTGCCGGATCTCCCCGAGCAGGTCGGCCGCCCCGCGCCACTGCGCCGCCCACTCCCCTTCGAGCCGGACGCCGGACCCCAGCCGGTACCGCACCACACAACCGGCTCCGGCGAGGAGCCCGGCGGCGGCGAGCAGCCCGGCCACGGGCGCGAGGGGCCAGAGCACCAGCCCGGCGAGCGGCGCCAGCCAGACCCACCAGGTCGTGCCGGCCGCACGCCGGGGATCGCGAACCACGCACACGGTTCGCCGGCCCACTTCGTGCCGCCCCATCGGCACATCATGCCCCACCATCGGGCGCTTCCAACCCACCCGCACCCGGCGGCGTTTTGTCCCGAAAGTCAGGCATACCGATCCTTTTCGCCCGCCAGGTTATATATCCGAAAAGTCGTGGCGCGCCAGCGCCCGACTTTTCGGATAAGCACCTTTCAGCTCAACAGCAAGGCGTACAGCAGGGACTCCACGATCCAGGCCGCGTACAGCAGCGCCGGCGCCGACGGGGCGACCGGCGCCGGCGGCAGGGAGATCACGTCGCGGATCTGGGCCCGGGCGCGCGCCGCCGCCCGCTCCGCCGAGAGCCGCAACGCCCCGGCGAGCTGGCCGCCGGTGCGCTCGTCGCCGGAGAGGAACCGCGGCAGCAGCGAGTGCTCCCCGCGGGCGGCGACGACCAGCCCCGCGCCGCGATGGTCGGTCTCGATGGTCACCGTGCCGTGGTGGTCGGCCCGCACCGCGTGCACGTCCGACCAGACCAGCAGCCGGGCGCCGACGCCGCCCACCACGCTCACCCCGGCGCCGTTCCAGCTGACCCGCGGGCGCAGGAAGAGGCGCCATCCGGCGAGGCAGGCGACGGCGACCATCGGGGCGGCGACGGCGACCGCGGTCCAGTACGACAGCCGCGGCAGCAGGTACGCCAGCAGCACGAGGAACGGCCAGGTGGAGCCGACGATCACCGCATAGCCGGAGAACCGGTTGTGGCGGTGGGTGTGCACCGTCTCCGGGTCCGCCGAGACGTCCTCCGGGCGCAGCGCCATGATCTCCTCGGGGCGCAGCGGGAGGCGGGCGGCGTCCACGGAAGCGTCGGGGTCGGCGCCGCCGAACATCGGGGCGAAGCGGCCGCTGCGGACCGGGCCGCGCGGGACCAGCAGCTCGCCGTCGACCGTGACCGCGCACCACTGGCGCTGGGCCGGCACGCCGAAGAGCACGCCGGGGCGGATGTCGTCGGAGCCGTTGCGGGTCAGGGCGAAGAACTCGACCAGGGCCGACTCGCCGGGGCGGGCGTCGGTGGCGTAGACGGCGACCCGTCCGCCGAGCGCCCAGACGTACACCTCGGTGGCCGGCTGCTCCCCCGCGAACAGGGCGCGGGCGGCGGCGCCGCGGGCGCGGGCGCGGGCCAGGCAGGCCGCGGCCAGGGCGGCCAGCAGCACCGCGAGGCTCAGCCAGCCGCTGGTGTCGTAGGGCTCGCTGACGAGTTGGAAGAGCCCGTCGCCGGTGACCAGGACGGCGACGTGCGAGCCGACCGGGTGCTCGCCGGCCTCGGCGACGGTGACGCGCACGGTGCCGCCGGGGAGGCGCACGTCGAGCGAGTACGGGTCCGGGTGGCCGGTGACCTCCGCCGTGACCCGCTCGGCGCCGTCCAGGCGGGCGTCGGCGCGCTCCTGCGCCAGCAGCGATCCGGCGGTGACGCCAAGGGCCCCGAGCAGCAGCAGTACCGCGAGCAGCCGCCAGCCCATGCCGTACCGCGGCAGAACGGAAGGCACCGGGGGCGCCCGGTGCGACGTGGTGGCCGCCCACATCTCGGCCGCGCCGCCCAACCCGGGCGGGGCCAGGCGCACGGCGACGAAGGCGAGCACGACGAGCGCCGCGTCGGCGCCGGTGACCCAGGCCGGGGAGGCCAGATCCGGGTGCGCGAGCTGCCACAGCACGTCGACGGCGAGGAACGCCCCGGCCAGCCAGGCGGTCACCGGCAGCGATACGAAGGCGACCAGCGGCAGGGCGCCGATCAGGCCCAGCAGCACCGCGTTGAGGTTGTCGGGGCCGCACGGGGCGGCGTCGCTGCACTCGATCGGCGGGTCGTAGGCCAGGTGCAGCGCGACGGCCGCGATCGCGGCCGCGGCCACGAGGAACGCGCGGACGCGGCGGCGGCGCGCGGGGCGCACGGTCCAGCCGAAGACGTCGGCGGTCAGCAGCGGGGTCATGTGCCGCCATTCTCCCGAGCGCGCGCAACGGGGCCGCCGCGGGGTGCCGCCGTGCTCTTGAGCGGCCGTTCCTGCTGATGCGGATACACGGCGGCGCCCGGTCTCGTGCGAGACCGGGCGCCGTTGTTGTTTGCTCAGCCGGTGTAGCCGGCGAAGATCTTCGAGAACTCGTACGGGGCCTGCGGCACGTTGGTGCACAGGTACAGAGCCCCGTTGCAGGCGTTGCGGTCGCGGCCCTCCTCCCAGAAGGAGAGCATGCCCAGGTGGTTGGTCTGGGCGAAGGAGACCAGCCGGCGGGCGGCGTTCTGGTCGTACGTGCCGCCGTCGTCGTTCTTGCCGAGCATCGGCGTGACGCCCAGCATGCGCCAGACCTGCGCGTCGGTCTTGCTCGGGTACAGGCCCTTGAGCTGGGTGAAGGTCGACTGCGCGGCCTGCACCGCGAAGGCGCCGTAGTCGCCGGTGGAGCGCTGGTAGTCCATCGCCATGATGTTGACCAGGTCCAGGTTGACCCCGGCGTCGCGGGCCGAGCGCACCACGTTGACCCCGTCGCTGGTCAGCCCCTCGGGCAGCACCGGCAGGGTCAGCGAGATCTTGACGTTCGGCCGGGCCGCCTGCAGCAGGGCCAGCGCCTGCGAGCGGCGGGCGATGGTGGTCGGGTCGGCCACCGCGGCGCCCTCGATGTCGAGGTCGATGTACTTGAGGCTGTAGGCGTCGACGACGGCCTGGTACTCCGCCGCGACCGCGGCCGGCGTGGTGCAGGCCTGCGCCAGCTCGATGCCGCTGGCCCCGCCGAAGGAGATCTTCACGTCGCCGCCCCGGGCCCGGATCGCGTCGATCTGGTCCTTGGCCCACGCGGCCCGCGGGTCGTAGGCGTTGAACCACGAGGCCTTGCAGCCCGCGCTGTTGACGAACGCGAGCGTGAAGTTCTTCAGGTTGCCGCCGGTGGCCATGTCGGTGAGCACCGGGGTGGGCCAGGCGCCCATGTCGACGTACGGCGCGACCGCGAGGGTCGTACCGCCGCCGCCCCCGCCCCCGCCGCCCCCGGCCTGCGTGGTCGCGCTGACCTGGTTGCTCGCCGCCGAGGTGTTGCCGGCCGCGTCGCGGGCCTTCACCGTGAAGGTGTAGGCGGTCGACGCGGAAAGGTCGGAGACGGTACCGCTGGTGCCCGTCACCGACGCCGCGAGGGTGCCCGCGCGGTAGATGTCGTACCCGGCCACCCCGACGTTGTCGGTCGAGGCACCCCAGGACAGGCTGACGCTGCTGGACGTGGTCCCGGTGACCGTCAGGTTGGTCGGCGCCGTCGGGGCCTGCGTGTCCACGACCCCGGCACACGAGGCAGCGTTGATCTTGCAGTTGGCCGGCTTGCCGGACCCGGAGACCAGGAACCCGAAGGTGGTCGACCCGCCGGGCGCGAGGGTCCCGTTGTACGTCCGGTTCGCCGCGGTCACGTGCGTGCCGCTCTGGCTGGCCAGGGTGTCCCAGTAGCTGCCGAGCGTGGAGCCGGACGGCAGGTCGAAGTCGACCTGCCACGAGGAGACGGTGGCGGCCGTCCCGTTCGTGATCGTGTACTTCGCCTGGTAGCCGGTGCCCCAGTCGGAGTCGTAGCTGAGCGTGGCGGTGAGCGAGCCGGCGGCCTGCGCCGGGCTGGCGACGGCCGCGATACCGCCGGCGGTCACCAGCACCGCCGCGGCCGCAAGCGCGAGCCGGAGTCGAGATGCCATGCATTGCCTCCCATGTGACGTGTCTAACGAGGAGGTCCCATTGAGGCACAACGATAAAGAAACTTAACTAAAAGTCAATGGCCCGCCCACGCGCCGGTCGCTCTCGGCCATCGCCAACGACGCCCGCCTCGCCGCTCTAGCCCAACCGTCACAAGCTGCGAGGATCGCAATCTCGGCAGTTCCTCGCCGGCTTTGCGCTCTCGGTCTGCGGCAGAAGCGCGCACCTGATCGTGCATCGAAGCATCGCGACGACGCTCATCGCGACGCCTACGAGGCCGGAACGTCCGCAGCGGGCGGTTCCTTGCGCGGTATGAAGCGGCTGAGGAACGCCACCGTCATCGTCGTCGTTCTCATGATCGGCGTGCTGGTCATGGTGGGCTTCAGCTACCTGTACCTGGCTGCTCACGTGGGCGTCTGGGCCGATGACCACAAGGCTGCGATCTCGGCCTCCAGCCAGCCTTATCTCAAGGAGGACGTCCTGATCGCCGGCATGATCATGGCCGTCGTCACGGGACTGTTCGCCCTCGCCGGGACCATATTGCTGCGGCGGTACCACCAGGGTGAGCCCAGCGGGTTCAACGGACTGCGTATCACTGTCTCGCTGTGCCTGGCCGCCCAGCTGACATGTGGTTGGTGGGCGTCGGCGCTCGCGTCGTTCGACGCGGTCGACAGCAGCGGAGCGCCCGTCGTGCTCATTGACGATGCGCCGGGATGGCTGCTCGTGCTCGTGCACGGCGGCCCGATCGCGGTCTCGGTGTGTGCGGTCGTCGCCATGGCGCTGCTCCTGCAGCCGAAGGCCAGACACGGTGCCTACGACACCTTGACGCTGCGCCTGATACCTGTCAGCCGTTCGCGCATGCCGCGCCGATGACGTCGTCCGGGCCGATGATCCGCAGCGACGAATCGCGGCATTATGCGGGTGAACTTCGTTCACCTGCGCCCCGGCGGGCCGCATAACGCCTGATATGCAGAGTGATCGAGGCACTGCGTGCCCAGTTCAAGGAGCCTCACGATCACCTGCATATGAAACATGAGCGTGCACCATTTGACGTTGTCGTTACCGTCCGGGGCGGTGATTCCGGGCGGGCTCGGGGATAATCAATCTCATGGGGCAGCTGTCATTCTTCAGTCGCACGGAATTGGCTGCCATGCGTGACCGGACCAGGTCTCGGCGCTATTGTCCGGCAACGGAGCAGTTCCGTCGGGAACACGAGCAGCATCGAGCGTGGGGCCTTGCCCAGCGCCACGCCCAGAAGCTACGCCGCATCCATGGTGGCGTCGCGCCGGCGACCACGGCCGACGACCGGCGACCCGACCCGGCCCCCGCGCCGGTCCCGCCGACGCTACCGCCCGAACAGGCCGAACACCCCGCCGAACACCCCGCCGACCGGGTCGCCGCCGACCACACCGATCCCGCACCGCCGGACCGGAAGGACGGCGCCGCAGCGTCCGGGCGCGCCCGCGAGGGCCGTCGCGCACCAACGCCACCGCCGCCGTCACGCCCGCCCGCCACCGCGGCAACGCGTCGAACAATCGGGCGCCATCCGCGCTCACCGGCAGCGAATCGCAGCCGGTTCTTGCATCTGCCACGCCCGGCCGGCTGCCAATTCCACCGAAGCCTGCGAAAGGTCGAGCACCATCCCAACGCGCCACCCGCGGAGCAATTCAGTGAATACGGCCGGGTAGGCCAGACGCATTGCTGCGCCTGGCCCCTAGAACGTGTGAGCACCTCGTCGGTGCACACGGCTCACGCGAGGGGGTGTGCCATCAGCTCGCGATGGGGCCCGATTCGTCTGGCATGGCCACTCGCCAACTATCGTGCGCAACTTCGCCATCGGACGTAGCCACCAGCGGTTGGGTGCGTCTGCTGCAGGGCGTTGGCGGCCGCGCTGCTGTGCGATCCTGACATGGTGACGGTTGCATCGATGTATGCCGAGTTCGCGGTGCGGGAGACGCGTGGGGTGTCGCCGACCTACGAGCGGTTGTCGTTGGCCATCGCCACCGATGAGACGATCCTGGCCCTGCTGCACGCCGTTCCCCCGTCGAACCGGCAGCCGAATCTGCTGCTCGGCGTGGTGCGTCTGCTCGGCGGTCCGGTTGATGATCCGGCCGCGTTCCATGACTTCACGGTGGCGAACTGGCCGGTGATCGAGGCGGAACTGCGCACGCGGGCCACGCAGACCAATGAGATCGGCCGCTGCGCCCTGCTGCTGCCGGTGCTTGCCTCGTTGCCCGAGCCGCTGGCGTTGCTGGAGGTCGGCACCGCCGCCGGGCTGAGTCTGTATCCCGACCGCTACACCTACCGATATGGCGATCATGAGATCGGCTCGAGCGGGCCGATCCTCGACTGCGCCCTCACCGGAACGGCACCGCCAACCAGACTGCCCGAGGTGGTGTGGCGGGCCGGCCTGGACCTGAACCCGCTCGACGTCACCAACCCGGCCGATGTCGCCTGGCTGGAGGCGCTGATCTGGCCGGAACACCACCACCGACGGGACCGGCTGCGGGCCGCCGCCGCGATCGCGGCCGCGGACCCACCGTCGCTGATCCGTGGTGACCTCGTGGACGATCTGCGGAGCCTGGCCGCCCAGGCTCCCGCCGGTGCGACACTGGTCGTGTTCCACACGTCAGTGCTGTATCAGGTCCCGGCCGCGCGCCGCGTGATGTTCGTGGAACGGGTGCGCGAACTGTCCGGGCACTGGATCTCCGTCGAAGGTTCGGACGTCCTGCCGCATCACGCGCTGCCGCCGGCACCGGACGAGGCGCTCTACAACGTGCTGGCGCTCGATGGAACACCGCTGGCCTGGACCCGCAGCCACGGGCAGGCGATGGCATGGTTCGGCTGATGGCCGGTGAGGTGGCCGGCCCGACACGCCGGTTGTACTGCACGAGGACCGCAGGGGCCGCGCATGCCCGCCGCGGCATGTTTGATTGACGGATGCGGATTGCCGGGCCGCCGCTTGCCAACGGCTGCCCGCGGCTCACCCACCTGGGTCAAAGCCACGTTCGGGCTGTCGGCTGCCCGCACTGGTCACATGCAGCCCATCGACGCCATCATCGTGCGCATATCACCCCACCCTGCCGCTGTAGCTACGGCGGTGCCGCCGAGTAGGACCACCAAAAGCACCGCGGCGAGCACCGCAGCAGTCGTCAGTGCGTGGCCCGCGCGGCGGTGCGTGGGGCCGGCGATCGGATCGGCGGCGGGTTCGGTGGGTAAATCGGCGGTGACCACGGCCAGTTCGCCGTAGGTCCGAGCACGGTTGACCACGTCGACCCGCTCGGCGAACTCGTCGAGTGAGAGCCGCCCGTCAGCGGTGTGCCGGTGCAGGGCTTCGATGGTCTGCTGGCGATCGCTGTCGCTGGCCCGCAGGTGTGCATCCATGGTGTCCGGCTCCTTCCGCTGCTCGTTCCACGCTACGTCGGGTTATGCGGTCTCATGCCGGGCACGCAGAACCAGTGCAGCATCGGCCAGGGCAGATTGCGCAGCACTGCGACGTAGGCCAGGCAAACGGTCGTATTGCTCATGGCGAGTTGCCACTGATGCGGAGCATGGGGTAGCCGTACGTCGAGGATCCAACCGGCCGCCCATGAACCGGATCCGGTCGAGAATGCCCCGGGAGCGAGCAACCGAAGGCCGCCGTGGGCCAGGCCACGGCGGCCGGAATGGTGCGGTTTTCCTGTATGCCGGTGATGCGACCACCGGCGGCCCGGACTAGAGAATGAAACGCTTGTCCGCGAGAGGACCGGCCGCCCCCGCCTCGACCGGCAGCCAGAAGGAATCTTCCGACGCGTCCTCCGGCTCGACGTTCACCTGTTGATCCCTGCCGTCACTGCTGAGCACCGCGCTGTCCATGTCACGAGGGCTACCCCTTGTGGGTGCTTACAAACGCATTGAGAGAACCAACACGTCTTGAGCCCCGGATCCGTAGTCCCGGGTGCGCTTCTCCAGGGTCAGGCCGGCCTTCTGGGCAACGCGCTGGGAGGCCACGTTGTCCGGATGGATGATCGCGATGAGCCGGCGCACGCCGAGCGCGTCGCGGGCGTGGTCGCGGCAGGCGATGGCGGCCTCGGTGGCGAGGCCGCCGCGCTGCAAGCCGGGCGCCACGTGGTAGCCGACCTCGATCTCGTCGACGCCGTCGACCCGCTGGATGGTGAGCCCGCAGTCGCCGGCGAACGCGCCGCCGTCGCGCAGGTGCATGATCCACAGGCCGTGGCCGTCCCGGCGGTAGCGGCGCTGGTTGAGCTCGATCCAGTCGAGCGTCTCCGGCCGGGTCTTCGGGCGGGGGTAGTACCGCATCACGGAGGCGTCCCCGAGCAGCCCGGCCAGGTCGTCCAGGTCGTCCGGGGTCATCTCGCGCAGGAGGAGCCGCGGCGTGCGCAGGACGGCCATCACTCGATGTACAGGTTGACCACGGCGCTGATCGGCAGGGCCACCATCACCAGGAGGAAGGCCAGGAGGGCGGCGGCCCCGCGCTGCTGCTGGGCGTGGATCGTCTTCAGGGTGCACGAGCCGGTGAGTACGAACCAGTCGATGAGGTACCGCGCCACGTACAGCCCCACGTAGGCCACCCCGAGGGCAATGCCGAAGCCGGCCAGACTTTCGGGCCAGGTGGTGAAGTCGCCGGCCATGGCCCCGTAGAGGATCAGGCCGACCGCGGTGAGCACGCCCGCCGACTCCAGGCCCTCGGTCACCCCACCGGCCGCCATCTCGGCCCGCAGGTTGCCGTACGAGACCAGGCTGTGCAGGTAGAAGGCGATGACCAGGCCGGCGATCCCGGCGACGGTGAACACGCCGATCGACGTCAGCGAGGTGCCCAGGTTGGGCGCGTGGCCGATGAAGGTGGCCCGCACGACCATGGCCAGGCCGAGGTAGAAGCCGAGCCGGACCAGACCCACCGAGAGCGGCACGGCGTTGAGCTCGCCGAGCTTGGTGGCCCGGGTGCGCAGGATCATCCAGTCGGTGATCCAGAAGCCGAGGATCGCCAGGAGGGTGGCCCAGACGACACCGCCGCCGACCCAGAGCAGCGAGTTCCAGCTGTGCAGATCCTGGCCGACGAGGCTGGACACGCCGATGACCTGCACGGCGACGAAGCCGACCCGCTGGACCAGATAGCCCCAGTTGGACCGCTGCCACAGCTCGTAATGGTCGTCGAACGAGGTGGCCGCGTTGAGCAGCCACCAGCCGCCGCCCAGCGCAAGGATCACGATGAGCACCTGGAGCACCGCGATCAGGGCGGCGGTACCGTTCATGCCGTCACATCCTAATTGGGACGAATCTATGCCTGCTGGGAGATGTAGCTAGGAGATGTAACTATTGGGAGAAATCAATGGTGTGCGGGACGAAATGGCTCAGGTTGTCGGTGATGAGGCCCGCGCTCTCCCGGATGCCGAGGCCCGCCGGCTCGCCGTCGATCATCCATACGCCGAGCACGGGATGCCACTCGCCGCCCCGCGGATCCGGGTACGCGGGTAGCGGGGCGAAGGCCTGGCACACGTAGGGGCCGCCGTAGTCGCCGGGGGCGCTGGCCACCGTGACCCCGTCGACCACGATCTGGACGTTGGCGCCCTCCCGCCCGAGCAGCGGCTTACGCACGTAGGACGTCATCCAGCCGGGCTTCTCCGACTCGAAGTACGCCGGCAGCAGCAGGTCGCGGCGGTCGGGGTCGTCGCCGTACAGGTGCCACAGGACCGGCAGGAGGCCCTTGTTGCTCCAGAGCATCTTGTAGGGCGGCTCGATCCAGACGGTGCTGTCCCGGCGCGGGTCGGCCATGTCGCGGAAGCACTGCTTGGCGAACTGCTCCTGCAGCATCCACTCCCACGGGTACAACTTGAAAATAACGTCGATGTGCTGCCCGTCGGGGTCGTAGAAGCGGTCCCCCGCCTGCACGTCGCCGGCCCCGATCTGGTCCATCCAGATGAACTTCGTGCGGAAGCCCATCGGCTCCAGCGCCTGCCGCGCCGTCTCCATGAGGTACTCGGTGTTGAACAGGTCCTCGCCGCTGTCCTCCTCGCGGTCGCACGCGAAGTGGATGGTGAGCGGGCTCAGCAGGTGGGTGCGGGCCTGGCGCAGCCGCGTGACGTTGCGCTTCCACGCCTCGACCAGCCCCTCGTGGATGAGGTTCCACTGGTCCTTGCCCTGGCGGGTCTGCTCGTGCCAGTACCACTGGGAAATGGCCGCCTCCGGAAGCGCCGTCGGCGTGTCGGCGTTGAACTCCAGCAGCTGCGGCCGGCCCGCGTACTCGCCCGCGTAGCGCAGGTCGAAGCGGCCGTAGACGCTCGGCGAGAAGTCGCCCTTGGAGCGGCCGCCGGGCTCGGTCTCGTCGTCCCACCAGGTGCGCTTGATCTGGTCCCAGGCGAGCTCGGGGATGCCCAGCAGCTGGAACATGTTGTGGTCGACGATGAAGTCGCCGGCGGCGACGCACATCTCGAACAGCGTCGCCGCCCCGGTCGACAACGCGTCGATCTCGGACGACGTGAAGTCGTAGAACGGGCCCTCGCGCCAGTAGGACATGGTGCCGCCGTCCGGCGTCGGGGTGTTGTTGTAGACGACCCCCTGCGTGGCGAGCTGCTCGCGCCAGTCCGGCCGGACGATCCCGTCGGCGATGCGGCGCACGTCAGCTCCCCGAACTGCCGTGGCTGCTGCTGCCGAAGCCGCCCGAGGTCACCTGGCCGTTGCTCACGTGCCCGGTGGCGGGCAGGCCGGCGTTGGAGCGGCCGACCGAGTCGGTCGAGGAAACCCGGCTGCCGCCGCTGAGGCGATAGCCGGGCGAGCGGCCGCGGCCGTAGCTGCCCGTGTAGTAATAATGGCCCGGCGAACCGTCGTCGCAGCGTGCGTCGGGCACGACCACGCCGTTCTGGTCCGCGCAGTAGGTCTGCTGCTGGCGGCCGCACGCGGCCAAGCCGCCGGTGGTGGCCAGTGCCGCAAGGGCGAGGTAGCTTCGTCCCAGCGGAACCGACTTGGATCGCCTCATCGTCTGCTCCCTCAAGTGTGCTTCTGCACGGTAGATGACCTTCGCAATCGAGGCGACCCGACGGGCTAGTGTGCGACAGTGTCAGGTACCGCACAAGAGGCATTCCGCGGCCACGCGTTCCCGCTGATGCCCCGCTTCGGCACTGTTGCCGGGATGGCCGGCGTGCTCATCGCCGGGGCCCGCCATACGCTGGGGCCATGGTTCGTGCCGGCCTCAACCGCCCCCTGGTCTGCGCCGCCGCGCTGGACCTCGCCGACGAGGCGGGGATCAAGCAGCTGACGATGACGGCCCTGGCGAGGCGGCTCGGTGTCGCCATTCCCAGCCTGTACGAGCACGTCAAGAACATGGAGGACCTGCTGGACGGGGCGGCGGGCCGGGCCACCGGCGAGATCGCCGACAAGCTCGACGAGGCGCTTTGCGGACGGACCCGGCTCGCCGCCCTGGAGGCCTACGCGGGGGCGCTGCGGGCCTGGGCCACCGCCCACCCGGGGCGCTACGCGGCGACCAAGCGGCCGCTGGGCGACCCGGCGGGCGCGGCGGCCCAGGCACGGGTCGTGGCCGGCTGCGCCACGCTGCTGCGCGGCTACGACCTGGAGGGCGAGCGGGGCGTGGACGCGGTCCGGTTCGTGCACAGCACGGTGCACGGGTTCATCGACATCGAGACCGACGGCGGCTTCCGCGCCGCCCGCGTCCTGGACCGCAGCTGGACCGGGGTGCTCGCCGCGGTCGACCGGGCCCTGTCCACCTGGCCCGCTACTTGACCTGGCCCGTCACTTGACCTGGCACTCCAGCCGCACGGCCGTCTCCAGGTTGTCGCCGACGAACACGAGCTGGTCGAAGCACTGCGCGTCGCCGCTGACGGCCTGGAAGCGGTACTTCCCGGGCTCCAGCCGCAACGAGAAGCGCTCGCCGTCGCCGAGCTTCTTGCTGAGGATCCGCTCGGCTCCGCTCCAGACGATCACGGTGCCCGCCCGGGGCTCGTCGCTCTCGGTCGGGCCGCCGGCGAAGACGATCTCGCCCTGGGCGGTGCCCTTGCCGCCGCAGGCCGTCAGCAGCAGCAGGGCGGCGAGCCCCAGGGCGGCCAGTCGGCGTGTCATGGGCGGGACGATACCCCGAAGTCGATCCGCATCACGGCCCGTCGCGGGGTCGGGCGGCTGACCTCCGCGAACCCGGCGGCGGCAAACACGCCGACGGTGCCCACGTACAGTTCGGCCGGCCACGGCACGTCCGCCCCGGGCTCGACCACCATCGGGTACCCCTCGGCCGCGGCCGCCCCGCGGTCCCGGGCGAGGTCCGCGGCGGCCTTGGCCAGGGCCGTGCTCACCCCTCGGCGGCGGAACCCGGCCCGCGTGACGAAGCAGGTGACGGCCCACACGCCGGGGTCGTCGCGGTCCTCGGCCCGCCCGGCCCAGGGCACCCGGGCGGCGCGCAGGCGGCGGTAGGCCGACCGCGGCTCGACCGCGCACCAGCCGGCCGGCTCGCCGTCGAGGTAGGCGACGAGGCCGGTGGTGGCCGGCGCGGTGGGGTCGCCGCACCGGGTCTGCGCGTACAGCGCCGCCGCCCGCTCCTCGACCGGGCCCTTGGCCCAGCCGCCGCCGGTGGTCTTGAAGTACTGGCACTGGCACCGGTGCGGGTCGCCCCGGTCGCCGAAGACCGCCTGCAGGTCCTCCCGGCTCGCCTCGTTCGCCGGCACCGCGGAAATCATGCCGCCATCCTGCCCTCACCGGGCCCAGGCCGGCCATGTCGACCGCCGCGCCATCCTGCCTTCACCGGGCCCGGATCGTGAGCAGGCCGGCCAGGTCGACGTCGCTGGAGCGCCCGCCGTAGCCGGACTCGGAGATCAGGCGGGCGCCGAGGACCGCGCTCCAGAAGGTGCGCACCTCCACCGGCGGCGGGCGCTCGACGGTCCAGCCCCGCCGGTCCAGCAGCGCCACGAGGTAGGTCTCGGCCCGGCGGAAGAGCACGGCGAGGTACGTCTGCACCACCGGCTGCAGCTCGGGCCGCAGCCGCGCGACCGACATCGCCTGGATCGCCCCCGGCAGGGCGGGCAGGGCCAGCGCGGTGCGGGCCACGGCGGCCCGGAAGCCGTCGGGGTCGCGCCGGTGCATACCCACCGCCTCGAGCCTGGCCGCGTCGCGCAGCAGCGTGGAGAGGGCCGCGTGGACGAAGAGGCCGTCCTTCGAGCCGAAGTAGTAGGTGATCTGGTGGGGGTACGCCTGGGCCGCCCGGGCGATCTCGGCGACGCTCACCGCCGCCGGGCCACGCGCGGCGAAGAGCTCGGCCGCGCACTGCAGGATGCGGGCCCGGGTGCGCCGGCCGCGGGCCCGGGCCGGCTCGGTGATGGACATTGCTTATTTGTATGCGATACAACTAGGTGATGGGAAGTACTGCTGACGTAGTTGTCACCGGACTCGGCGCCCTGACCCCGATCGGCGCCGACGTGGACGCACTGTGGGAGGGGGCCCTACAGGGCCGCTCCGGCGTACGACGCATCGATGACCTGCTGGCCGGCCACCCGCGCCTGGAGGAGATGCCGGTGCGCATCGGCGCACCGATGGCGGTCGCCCCCGACACCCTGCTCGACCGGGTCACCGCCCGGCGGATGGACCGCTGCGCGCAGGCCGCCGTGGTCGCCGCCCGGCAGGCGTGGGCCGACGCCGGCGCCCCCGAGGTCGACGGGGACCGCCTCGCCGTCGTCATCGCCACCGGCATCGGCGGCCTCAACACCCTGCTGGACCAGGACGACGTGCTGGAGGAGAAGGGCCCCGGGCGGGTCTCCCCGCTGGTCGTGCCGATGCTCATGCCCAACGGACCGGCTGCCTGGGTGAGCATCGAGCTCGGTGCCCGGGCCGGCGTCTACTGCCCGGTCTCGGCCTGCGCGTCCGGGGCCGAGGCGATCGCCCTCGCGGCCCGGCTGATCCGCCTCGGCGAGGCCGACGTGGTCGTCGCCGGCGGCACGGAGGCGGCGATCGCGCCGCTCACCCTGGCCGGCTTCGCCCAGGCCCGCACCCTGTCCAAGCGCAACGACGAGCCGGAGCGGGCCTCCCGCCCGTTCGACGTCGACCGGGACGGCTTCGTGCTCGGCGAGGGCGCCGGCGTGATCGTCCTGGAGCGGGCCGAGCGCGCCGCCGCCCGGGGCGCGCGGGTCCACGGCCGGCTGGCCGGGATCGGCATCACCTCCGACGCCTACCACATCACCGGCCTCGACCCGACCGGCAATGGCCGGATGAAGGCGATCACCAAGGCCCTCGCCGACGCCGGGCTGAGCAAGGCCGACGTCGGGCACGTCAACTGCCACGCCACGTCCACAAAGGCCGGCGACGTCGGCGAGGCCGCCGGCATCCGCCGGGCGCTCGGCGACCACGTCGTGCTGACCGCGCCCAAGTCCGGCCTCGGCCACCTGGTCGGCGCGGCCGGCGCGGTGGAGAGCATCCTCACCCTGCTGTCGGTCGTGCACGGCGTCATCCCGCCGACGCTCAACCTCGAGCGGAAGGAGCCCGACGTCGCCCTCGACGTGGTCACCGGCGAGCCCCGCAAGATGGAGCTCACCGCGGCCGTCTGCAACTCGTTCGGCTTCGGCGGCCAGAACGCGTCGCTGCTGTTCACAAAGCCCTAGCTCACCATCCGCTGGTCGGCCAGCTCGGCCAGCGTCACCGTGCACAGGCCGCCCCGCTCGGCCTTCACCTCCGTCACCTGCAGCTGCGTGCCCGGCGCGAGGATGAACTCCTCCTCGCCGGTGAACGCGGAGAAGTCGCGGATGCCCACGGCCCGGGCCGGGAGCACCTCGAACAGCGTGCGCTTGCCGCGCGAGCCGAGGAAGGCCCGGGCCACGCCGAGCTTCGAGGTGCACGAGGAGACGCCCCACCAGGTGACCGTCCTGCCCAGCGGATACTGCGCCCGCAGGTCCATGGCGACCCCGCGCCACAGCGGCTCGGTGCGCACCGGCAGCCGCGAAACCGCCGAGAAGAGCAGCCTGAGGTACGGCAGGTAAGGCGCCATCTTCCCGCGGTCGGGATCGCGCAGGGTGGCGTTGATGCGCCGGTAGAACGCCGACTCACAGGTGTAGAGGTAGAGGGCGGCGGCCTCGTCCGCGCTCAGCCCGTGGCCGTCCACGCGCCGGCCGAAGGTGTCCGAGGCCTCGACGTAGTAGTCCAGCCCGGACAGCAGCTCGGCCACCGGCTTGGCCGCCGCCCGGAAGTCCATCAGCGGCGTGGCGAAGACCCCGGTGATCTCCGGCAGCGCCAGGCCCTCGTCCTTCACGCTGGCCAGGCGTTCGAGGTACAGCTGGTGCAGCTCCATCGTCGAGGCGATGAACGCCCCCATGCGCTCGGCGCCCTCGCGCGGGGCCAGCTCGTTCCAGCCCGTGCTGGGCAGCCAGTCGATCGGCTCGGCGCCGAGCGACTCCAGCGCCGCGTTGACGGTGGCGAAGTGCTCGTTGTCGCAGAAGATGTCGCCCTGGGCCGCCGGGTTGGGGTGGTCGATGTGGCGGACCTCGACCCCCGGGTACCGCCGCTGCAGGCGCTGCACCAGGCTCTTCAGCCCGCGGGCGTGCGCGCCCCACCACGCGAACACGACGCCCCGGTCCTGCTCGTCGTCGGCGTCCTGCTTGGCCCGCAGGATCTCCTCGACGAGCCGCTCGATCACCGGCCGCCAGAAGGCGGTGTGCTGCTCCGGCCCCATGGCGCCGTCCGCGCTCGCCGTGAGGGAGGCGTTGAGCAGCAGCACACCCTGCGTGAGCATCGCCTGGAACCACTCCGGCGGCGCCACCGCGTCGCGCTCGCGCAGCAGCTTGCGGATGTCCGCGATCGGGGTCTTCTTCTGGATGCCGTACTTCCACATCGCCGCCGCCTTGATGATGCAGCGGATGCTGACGACCTTGCCGAACTGGCTGTCGGCCCAGTCGTGGAAGGTGTTGTCGAACATGGCGATGCCGGTGGCGCTCTCCGGCCGTGGATAGGGATTCTGGCCGAAGACCACGACCTTCCACTTGTGCGGCGGGTTGGGCTTCAACGCCTGGAACGTCAGCTCCCGCACCGGCACGATCTGCGGATCGCGGTGCGGCCCGATGAACGTGCCGGCGCCCGGCTGGTCCTCGATGACCGGCCCGAGCAGCGGCAGCCAGGGCTCACCCCCGCCCGTGAACAGCTCGGCCAGCTTCAACGGGTCGTCGCTCATCGCCGTACTCCCCCCGCACACTCCACTGTGGACGTCGCACGGTAACACCCCGTCGGGTATGTTCTCGCCCCATGACCGTCACGCAGGAAACGCCGACGCTCCGGGTCGTGCTCAGCGACGTCAACGCCAAGGTCGTGCAGGCCTGGCTGTCCGCCTTCGCCGACACCCCCGAAGTCGAGATCGTCAAGGGTTCCCTGCTCAACCAGCAGGTCGACGCCTGGGTGAGCCCGACCAACTCGCTGGGCCGGATGGACGGCGGCGTGGACGCGATCGTCAAGCGCCACCTCGGCGCCGGCATCCAGCTGCGCGTACAGCAGGCCATCCGCGCCCGCTTCGGCGCCACCCTGCCCATCGGCAGCGCCGTCTGCGTCCCCTCGGGCGCGGCGGTCCCGAAGTACCTCATCTCGACCCCGACGATGCACCACTCGGCCGAGGACGTCCGCGAGACCTTGAACGTTGCCCTGGCCTGCGCCGCCGCCTTCCAGGCCGTGCACATGCAGAACGCGGCCGAGCCGGGCAGCATCACCTCGGTGGCCCTGGTCGGGATGGGCGCCGCCACCGGGAAGGTCCCGCCGCAGGTCTGCGCCAACCTGATGTGGGCCGGCTACACCCTCTTCGGCGAGCACTCCTTCGACGACTACGACGAGCTGCGCGCCACCGTCCAGGACCAACTGGGCGACATCGACACCCGCCCGCGCGCCGGCCGCATCCGCATCACTCCCCCGGCCTCGCGGACGAGCCGCCGCTGAGCCCGTAGCGGGCGTGGGTCAGGCCCTCGCCGAGGCGGCGTTCGCCCGCGCCCAGGATCTCGCCGTCCAGGTCGACCTTCGGGCGCAGAAGACGCGAAAGGCCGGTCCGATCCGGACCGGCCTCACGCGTATGGGTGGCGGTTCCTCAGAAGCTTGTACCCCCCGACGGGGTGGTGGGCGCGCCGCTGGTCGCCATGTCACGCTCGATCGCGGGCGACTGCGACGAGTGCAGCAGCCGGTGCCCGATATCCGTCTCGGCGAAGCGGCTGTTGGCCAGCCTGTCGGTAACCTTCGTCTTGCCCTCGCTGTAGAGCCGCGTCGCCTGCTCCTGGACGACCCCGGCGGCCTCCTGCACCGTCGGGCTCTCCTTGATCTTCAGGGCAGTGGCCTTGAGCTCCTCATACTTCTCCCGGCCAGCCCGGGCACCGAGCACGAAGCCCGCGGCCAGACCGCCGAGGAACAGTAGCTTGCCGCGCATCGCGACCGACCTCCTTCTGACGACGCCGGGTATCGGTGCCTGGTGCGCCGTCCGTGTTGGCATACCCGCCCATCGTCGCTTCGACACATGGATCATGCACCGGTTTATCCCCGCCTACCCCCGAAGCGGTAGTCCCCACCGCGATTCGGGGATACCCGCTGGCGCGTACCCCCCGAGTCATGCTGTACTCTTTCCCGGTCGCCCTCGAACGACGGAGGACGGCAAGGCACGATCCCGCGTAGCTCAATTGGCAGAGCAGCCGGCTGTTAACCGGCAGGTTATAGGTTCGAGTCCTATCGCGGGAGCAACTTGGCCCCCTTCGGGGGGTCTTTTTTTGCGCCATCGACGCTCCGGGGCGACATCCTACTTGCGAGGCTCGGTAAGCTTGCGACGCTCGGGGGCGGTAGCTCAGCAGGTTAGAGCTGGGGACTCATAATCCCTTGGTCGCGGGTTCGAGTCCCGCCCGCCCCACAGGTGGGGTGAGCCCTGCTCGCGGAAAGCGCGAGCCGGGCACCCGTGGGATGTCTACTCCGGGGGCCGAGCCCCCGGAAACCCCGCGGTGCGGGGGTTGCGGTCCGTCTTCCTCGCGCGAGCGGGTTCGGCGACCCGGAGCGGGCCGGTACAGCAGCGGAGTACAGCAGTAGAGCCCAGGCGAGGGGGCTGACAGATGAGCGGGCAGCCATCGTGGGCGGTTCCGATGGCGAACCACGATCCGGACGCACCTGCCCTGGTTCCTGATCAATCTCGGCGTCGCCGACAAGGGCAAGACCGACTGCGGCGAACATGAGTGGTACAACGCCGGCGACGGGGTTGCTCACTGCTACCACTGCATGGTCGGGCAGAAACCGTACGACCCGGCCGACTTCAGCCAAGGCTCTCGCCCAGCTTCTTGAGTGCATCGCGAGTCTGCTGATCGGTCACCTGGGTGTACATCTCCATCGTGATCTTGAAGTTCGCGTGCCGGAGAATCTGCATCGCCACCCGCGGGTGAACGTCCAGGTCCGCCAGCAGCGACCCGCAGGTACGCCGGGCGTCGTGCACGGTGATGTGCCAGAGGCCCGCCTCGTCGCAGCGGCGGTCCCGGATGATCTGTAACAGCCCCGGCTAGATGATCTTCGCACGTCATGGCAGCGGGGCTTCACCGGCAGCCAGTGATGTCGGTCGACGTCGTAGAGATCCATGGGCCGGGCCACGTCGAGCTAGCGGATCTCCCAGGGGCACGACCCAGGGGACGGTGGGCGGCGTGCAACCCGGCGCGGCGACAACTGCGTCGTACACGCAGAACAACGGCGGATCCAGGCCCCGGGCGCCCGCTGGCTGGGCCGGAACCTGTACGGGACGCCGACCACCGACTGGCAGCCGCCCACCATGATCAGCGCCGGCGGCACACAGGCCAGCGGCCAAATGTTCTACGGCGGCAGCAACCTCCAGATCGGCTCGCTTGAGGGCAGCCTCCAAATCCAGATCACCGACTACCGCCTGTTCTGCTCCGGTACGGCGGCCTCAACCAACCCGAAGTGCGGGCCCGACGCCCTCCAGCGGTCCAAGCAAGCCCAGGAGAACGGGCTCACCTGCCAGATACGAAATGGCCCGGCGCCCGGCTGCGTCCGGCGCACCGGCCCGCACGGCGAGCGGGTCGCAGTGCGGACCTCGTCAGTCAAGCCACCGAAGCTCAGCGGCCCTTGGGCGTTCGTCACCCACGACGTGCAGGTCGAGCTGCCCGACGGGCGGGTGCTGGACATCAGCGTTTCCAACGAGGTGGACGGCGCCGAGTCTGGCGGCCGGCCGCACCAGCAGGATTCGCCGCTAAGCGTGGACCAGGTGGTGGCCATCGCCTCAGACGTCGCCGAAAAGATCAAGCCCTGACGGCGCCGGGAGTAGGAGCTGGCCGCGCGTACGGGCCTCAGCGTCCGCACGATACGCCGTCTGGAAGCCGATGGCTGCTTCCCGGACCGGGTCTTCGCGTTCGACGAGTTCGGCCCGCTCGGCATCCGGCCCACCGCGGGCTCGGGCTGGGCCGAACAGCGACGTCCCGACCGGTTGCCGGCCACCTACCGCCGCACGCACCGAGTCAGGTACTTCCATGGCTGCTACTCGGTCGGAGAGGACCGTCTGTGGGGCGTCAACCGCCGCAGGAAAGGCGCCGCCAACACGCTGGCCGCACTGAAATCGATCTGCGCAGCCCGCCCCGACGGCGCCCCGATCTACGTGATCATGGACAACCTGTCCGCCCACAAGGGCACCGACATCCGTCGCTAGGCCAAGAAACACAAGGTCGAACTGTGCTTCACCCCGACCTACGCCCCCTGGGCCAATCCGATCGAGGCGCACTTCGGACCGCTGAGGCAGTTCACCATCGCCAACTCCCACCACCCCAACCACACCGTGCAGACCCGCGCCCTGCACGCCTACCTGCGGTGGCACAACGCCAACGCCCGCCACCCCGACATACTCGCCGCACAAGGCCGAGAACGTGCCCGCATCCGCAGCGAGAACGGCATCCGCTGGGGAGGGCGCCCCGCCCTCGAGACCGTGGCCTGAGCCGTCCTACACATGCGGCACACCGCACACATGTCCCGGATCACCGCCTCGGGCGGCGGCCATCGCTGTCGAGAGTTTCGGCGAGTTCGGCGCGCAACTGGCTACGGGTGCGCACCAGAATCCGCCCGAGCATGTTCTTGCCGTTCCCGGTCCTGCCCCGACCCCAGTAGTGATCGGTGGTGGTGTCCTCGACGATCTCTTCGTCACCGGTGGACAACAGAATGTCGCGGATATCGGCATGCGCGCGGAACTTGGTTACCACCGCACGGCGCATCACGTCGCCCTTGACCCGTTCCCAGTCCCTCCGCAGAGGTTTTGACGAGTCACGGCCCAGCTCCGCTGCCCGCAGCGGTGTGCGAGCACGACGGACGAGATCCGCGTGACGAGTGCCCTTGAATTTCTGCGCCTGGAAGTAGTGCTCCGAGGTCGGCCACCAGACCCCGTCGAGGTCGTAGCCGTGATCGGAGAAGTTCGAGAAGCATCCATAAGGGACTTCGCCGGCGCCATAGAAGTAAATCGTCACGGGAACCTCACGGGCGTTACGGAAACCCGCACCGTCTCAGGCATGCACCAGCCCCCGCAACCAGTTTCTTTCACCAGGCCCGGCCTTTCAACGCGCCACCGACCCGGTGAACCTTCCCGGTCAGAGCACTAGGCGCTTTCGTCGAGGGCACCGGCGCAGAGATCCAGGCCGGACTGGACCAGGATGGTCAGCGCGCTGTCGCCCTCGACTGGTACGCGCAGGCTTCCCAAAACGGCCACTGGCGCGGCCCGGCCGCGGCTGGTCTGATAGCAGTTCACCTCACGAGTGGAAGAGGGACTGGTGGATTCGTTCTCGGACGCGATCGACGCGATAGAAAAGCTCGATAAGAAGTACGACAAGATGACCATTGACCAGCAGTTGAAGCTGGCCGAGGTCAAGGCCTTGACATCGATTGCGCTGGCACTCTCGGCCATCCACCACGGTGGCATCAACCCCCGCTACGATCCGGACGTCGACTGACACCAGCGCATGGGCTGCCCTGAAGGCAGCGCTGCCACGTCCGCTGTCCGGCACCGCCAGCGACGCCGCCGGGGGCTATTGATCTGTATCTGGCAAGGTCCTTTACAGATATGATGATCATCTATTGATTTTTGTCTGGATCAAGTCCAGACTAGCCCCACGGCGCCGGCGTTCCGCCTGTCGTGCCGAGAGCCGGTCGGCACGCGCACCGCGCAACCGGACCATACCCAACATCTCTGGCGAGCCCTTCCGCTTCGCCGTCCCTCGGCCGAACGGCGCGCAACATACCGTGCGTTGCGCAGAAGTTCGTTTGGATCGCAGAGCCGGGCACGCCACACGCGAGGCTTCGAGCCGCGTGGGAGGAACCATGTCGTGTTCATCCGCCCCAGTCCACCCGAGTCGCCGGCCCCTCCGGCGACGACTCCGACACGCGCTGCACACGATCGTCGTCGGCGCCACCATGACCAGCCTGCTGGTCATCGGCGCGCATGCAGCCCAGGGCGCCGTCCCCTTCGAGGTGGAGAGCCTCGACGGCAGCCACAACAACCTCGCCCGGCCGGCCCAGGGCCAGGCGGGCACGGCCTATTCCAGGGTGGCTGCCGCGCGGTACGCCGACGGCCGTAGCCAGCCCGTGGCCGGACCGAACAGCCGCCAGGTCAGCAACCGCATCTTCAACGACGTGCACCAGAACATCTTCTCCGAGCACCGGGTGACCCAGTGGGGCTGGACCTGGGGCCAGTTCCTCGACCACACCTTCGGGCTCGCCGCCGGGGGCACCGAGGCCGCGAACATCCCGTTCAACGCCAACGACCCGCTGGAGACCTTCTCCAACACGCTGGGCGTCATCCCGTTCACCCGCGACCTCAGCGCGCCGGGCACCGGCGTCACCAGCCCCCGCCAGCAGGTCAACACCGTCAACTCGTACATCGACGCGTGGGCCGTGTACGGCGGCACGTCGCAGCGTCTGGAGTGGATGCGCGACGGGGCGTACGACAACAACATGGCCAACAACGCCGCGACCCTGATGCTGCCCGGCAGCTACCTGCCCCGCCGCACGGCCCGGGGCAACCCGGCCGCCGCCCCGGCGATGAACGTCGACGGCCGGCTCGCGGCGAATCCCGACAACGCCGCGGTCGCGGGCGACGTGCGAGCCAACGAGAACCTTGCGCTGACCGCGACCCACACGCTCTTCGCCAGGGAGCACAACCGGATCGTGTCCATGCTGCCGACCTCGCTCAGCGCCGAGGACCGGTTCCAGATCGCCCGGCGGATCGTGATCGCCGAGCAGCAGTACATCACCTACAACGAGTTCCTGCCGGCGATGGGCGTCAACCTGCCGCAGTACACCGGCTACAACGCCAACGTGGACACCACGTTGAGTAACGAGTTCGCCGTCGTCGGGTACCGCGCACACAGCCAGATCCACGGCGAGTTCACGGCGACGACGCAGGCGTCTCGCTACACGGCGGCCCAGCTGTTCAACCCGGACGTGCTGCCCGCCATCGGCCTCGGGCCGTTCCTGACCAGCCTGAGCGAGTCGCAGTACAACAACGACGAGATGATCGACAACCAGCTGCGCAGTGTGCTGTTCCAGGTGCCCGTCACGGGCAACCCGACCTGCCTGGACGGCCCGACGCTGCCCGCCTGTTTCACCGGCGTGGTCGACCTCGGCGCGATCGACATCGAGCGCGGCCGCGACCACGGCATGCCCAGCTACAACCAGCTCCGGCAGGCGTACGGGCTCGCGCCCAAGACCTCGTTCACGGCCGTCACCGGCGAGGCCACCGACGCCTTCCCGGCCGGCTCCGGCGCCGACAACCCAAACAGTCTCGACTTCCTGCGCACCGCCGACATCAACGGCACCGCAACGGTCGTCGGCGCCGCGGACGGCTCGACCTCCGGCGTCCGCCGCAGCACCACCGCCGCCCGGTTGCGCGCGGTGTACGGCAATGTCAACAACATCGACGCCTTCACCGGCATGATCGCCGAGCAGCACGTGCCCGGCACCGAGTTCGGCGAGCTGCAGCGCGCGATCTGGACGAGGCAGTTCCTCGCGCTGCGCGACGGCGACCGGTTCTTCTACGGCAACGACATGGGGCTGACGACGATCGCCGCACAGTACGGGATCGACTTCCACACGACGCTGGCCCAGGTCATCTCCCGCAACACCGACACGCCGGCCGCCGACATCAACCCCAACGTGTTCCTTGTCCCCGACGACGACCTGCCGGCCGCGACGTGCAAGGTCGCCTACCGGGTGGTCACGACCTGGCCCGGGTTCTTCCAGGTCGACATCAGCCTGACCAACCAGTCCGGCGTCGCGTTCAACGGCTGGAACCTGCAGTGGCAGTTCGCCGACGGCCAGGCATTCTCCCAGGGCTGGAACGGCACGTTCAGCCAGAACGGCGCGACGGCAAGCATCGCCAACGCGAGTTGGAACGGCGTGCTCGCCGCAGGAGCGACGCTGACGGGGGTGGGCTTCAACGGCACCTGGGACAATGTCACGGGTGCGCTCCCGGTGAACTTCACGGTCAACGGCAAGCGCTGCGCACTCGGCTAACCCGCCGGCGCCGCGGGACGCCCACCGTCCCGCGGCGCCGGCACACCGCACGAGGTGTTCGAGGTGTTCTTCGCCGTGGGCAGCAGCGATTTCGGGGCGGAGCGGCGTTATCCCGTGGCCAGCCCTCGCACCATCGTGTCGAAGGCCCTGCCCCAGTGGCGGCCTGCCTCGTCGGAGTCGCCGAGCGCGCCGCGCAGTTCGAGGCTGCAGAGTCCGTGTGCGAGGCCATTGAGGATGACGGCGAGGTCGGAGGGCGCGGCGGGCGCGAACGCACCCTCCGCTGTGCAGCGAGTGACGGCGGCGACCAGCGCGTCGAACGTGGGCTGGATCAGTGCGGAGGTCTCGGCGTCGGGCTGGAACTCGGGGACCGGCCGCCCGAACATCAGCTCGTAGAGGTGGGGGTTCGCGAGGGCGTTCGCGCGGTAGGCGTGGCCGAGCGCGAGCAGGTCGGCGACGGCGTCATCGGTGTGGGGCACGGCGGCGAACGCCTCGGCGAGGCGCTCGAACCCGGCCAGGAACATCTCGCGAACCAGCCCGGCCTTGTCGCCGAAGAGGCTGTAGACGGCCGTGGTGGACACGCCGGCCTGCTGTGCGACGCGGCGGGTGCTCAGCGCCGACGGGCCCTCGGCGGCCAGGAGCCGGCCGCCGGCGTCGACGAGGTCGCGGCGGAGGTCGGCGTAGTCCCGGTTTCTGGGTCTTGCCATGACGGCGATCGTACCGTAACGTCGTTATATAACAGCGTTACTAAATCGGGCTGAGGGGAAGCGTCATGTCCGACCTGCACGTGGTCCTCGGCGCCACCGGTGCGATCGGCTCGGCCGTCGTCGCCGGGCTCACTGCCGGTGGTCACCGGGTCCGCGCGGTCAGCCGGGGTGCGGCCGCCGGTCCGGACGGCTTGCGCGCCGACGTCACGACCACCGAGGGGGCCGTCGCCGCCTGCGCCGGTGCCGCGGTCGTCTACCAGTGCGCGCAGCCGAAGTACGGGCGCTGGGCCGAGGAGTTCCCCGGTTTCACCCGCACGATCCTCACCGGCGTCGAGGCCGCCGGGGCGAAGCTGGTCATGGCCGACAACCTCTACGTCTACGGGCCCGTCGAAGGACCGATGACCGAGGACCTGCCGCACGCCGCCACCAACCCCAAGGGCCGGGCCCGCGCCGAGGTGGACGAGCTGATCCTCGACGCCCACCGGTCCGGGCGGATCCGCGCGACGCTGGGACGGGCCTCCGACTACTACGGCCCCGGAGGCGTCAACACCGTCATCGGCCCGACCGTCTTCGCCGCCGCCCTGGCCGGGAAGACGGCCCGCTGGGTGGGCGACCTCGATCAGCCGCACACCGTCGCGTACCTTCCCGACGTCGCCGCCGGTCTCATCACCCTCGGCGAGCGCGCGGAGGCCGACGGGCGCGCCTGGCACCTACCGGCCGCCGCGCCGGTCACCGGCCGTGCGTTCCTCGATCTCGTGTGGGCGGCGGCGGGCGGCAAGCCCCGGGTCGCCGGACTCAGCCGGACGGCGCAGCGCCTGATCGGACTGTTCAACCCGACCGTCCGCGAGCTCGGCGAGACCTGGTATCAGCGTGACCGGGCGTTCATCGCCGACGACTCGGCCTTCCGGGAAGCGTTCGGCCCCATCAAGGTCACCCCGCACGCGGAAGGCGTGGCCGCGACGCTCGACTGGTACCGGCAGCCTGCCAGTCGGCGGCGCATCGGGTAAGGGAACGCAGGTCTTCAGCCGGGACGCTGCTCGCGGGCGGCGATGGCGGCCTGGATGCGGCGCAGCGTGCGCATGGCCTTCTTCGCCGCGACACGAACCTCGCCGTCGAAGACCGTCGCGCCGCGGTCCTCGGCCTGCAGGCGCTCCAGCGTGGGGGCGACCCGTTCGTCGCCGGTCGAGCCGAGGGCGACCGCGGCCCAGTAGCGGCGGTTCGGGTCCGGGTCGGCGGCGGCCGCGATCAGCCGCGGGATGACCTCCGGGGCGAACAACGCCAAGGCGCTGGCGATGTGGCCGATCCGCGCGAAGCGGCGGTGCTCGAACTCGTGCCACAGCGCGTCCAGCGCTTCCGGGCCGCCGATGTCGGCCAGGGCCTCCGCGGCCCGCAGGCGCACCCAGTCGACGTCGTCGGCGAGCAACGGGCGCAGCGCCGGCACGACGGACGCGTCGCCGAGCCGGCCGAGGGCCTTCACCGCCTCGTCCACCACCATCCATTGCGGATGGTCGAGAAGCGAGACCAGCTTCGGTACCGCATCCCGCACACCCAATGCCGCGCAGCCCATGGCCGCCCAGGCCTGGCAGTTGTACCGCGTGTCGGCAAGCGCCGCGAGGAGCGGCTCGCGCAGGGTGTCCTTCGGGGTGTGCGCGGCGAATGCCTCGGCCTGGTTCATCGCCCGGGTGTAGAGCGAGCGGTGATAGTCGGGGTAGTCGCGGACGAGGGCGTGCAGCGCCGCGACCGCCGCCGGGTCGCCCGAGTCGCGGGCCCGATCGAGCAGCCGATAGAGGTGCGCCTCGCGGGTGGCGAGGTCGCCGGCGCGCAGGCCGTCGAGGTCGGCGTTCGTCACAGCGTCCGCGCCCGGCCGGCGGACCATCGCGCCACCTGTCGCTCGGGAGCGCTGTCGTCGGCAGAGGTCATGGACGGCATCATACGGCGGGGGTACCCCGCACACGCCGGCCCTGCTCCAGGGGCACCATGACGTCGGACCTGCCTCTTCGCCGCGGGCGACGCTGCTGCGGACTAGGTGCGGGCGGCGCCGATACCCATCAGGACCGCGATGCCGAGGGCGCTGCGTGCGGAGTACGGCTGGCGCCACAACCCTCCGTGGGCCGCCGCGAAAGCCTCGTCCTGCCACGGGTGCTCCCCCACCGGACGATCGGCGTTGAGATCGTGGACGAGCAGCGCGGCCATGAGCGTATTGCTGGTCGCCGGCTCGAAGATCTCGATGCCGAAGCGGTGGGCGCCGGCGAACGCGGCGGCGAGGAGGCGGTTCTTCACCACGCTGCGGGTGCGGGTGGCCGGCGCGACGGCGAACGACACCGCCATACCCGCGGCCCGGGCCTCAGCCGCCCGCCATCGCTGCAGCCGTTTCGCGAGGGCGTAGTTCGGGCCCTGCTGCGGTACCAGACTGTCGTTGATCCCCGGATAGAGGCCGGGCGGATAGTTGCGGGTGAGCAGCCGGCCGGCGCTGAGCACCCGCAACGGCCGCCGGACCCGCCCGATGCCGGTCGCCGCCGCGTAGCGCCGGTTCGCCTCGTCGACCGCGTCGTCGGGCACGGCGAACACGTCGGTCGGCGTGGCCAGGAACGCGAGCCCGAGGTCGGGCCGGCGCTCGCGCAGGCGGACGGTGAGCGCGTCGACGGCCATCGCAACCCGGACGTTGAGCGCCCCGTCGGCGTAGACGTAGTTGCCGAGCACGAGCCGCCCGTCGAGGCCCTCGATCCACTCGGCGACCCGGCCGAGGTCGTGCAGCAGGTCGGCACCCTGCTCCTCGCCGGCCACCGGCAGGTGGAGGCGGCCCGCGTACCGCTCGGCCAGGGCGGTCAGCCGCTGCCAGATCGCCGGCCGGGGCAGGTCGACGGCGACCACCTCGGCACCCCAGCGCAGCAGCGCCCGCAGCGGACCCATCTCCGCGCCGGCGCCGAGGACGACGACGCTGCGCCCGGGCAGGGACAGCCAGCCGGGGTTCGCGGCGACGGTCCGGACCATGTCGGCGCAGGAGCGCTCGATCGTGCCGGCGGCGACCCAGTGCTCGAGCTGGCGGTCGAGTTCCTCGCCGGCGAGGTGGCGGCCACGGTACGGCACGATGAGCTCACGCTCCGCCTCCCCCGTCCCCGTCACGGTCGCCGTCGCCAGCGGCGGCCCACCCGGGGTGAACGCGGCGTCGAGGGGTTCTTCGTCGCCGTCCGGTTTGCCCCGGTACCGCATCCGCTCGTGCAGCGACGCAAGCCCGTCCCGGGCGATCCGCAGCGCCGCGTCGCGGGACGGCAGCCCCGCCTCGACGAGCCGCCGGAAGTGCACCAGGTAGTCGTGACGCCAGTCGGTCGACGCCTCGGCACCCCGGGCCCCGATCGGATCGACACCGCGCAGCGCGTCGGCCACCACCGCCCGCCCCAGCGCCGAGGTGCTGGGCCTGCCATCGACGCTCGGGACGACCACACCGGTCGGGTTCACATTCGGCACGCCGGCCAGTGTGCCAGCCGTCGCTCCCCCCAGCCCACCGACTCGGACCAGGGCCAGGGCCTGCTGGTGACGGTCGGGCAAAGGCGGACATGAACCCGTCCCGGATCGCGGCCGCCCGGACCCGGTTCGCCCTGATATACAGGGAGGAACCCGGCTCGGGGCCGGCGTTGGATGGGATCATGGGAATCTTCGATCGGCTGGCGGGGGCCTCTCGGATCGGGCTGGGTCTGGCGGCCGTCGGGCGCCCCGGCTACATCAATCTCGGCCGCGCCGCGGACCTGCCGGGCGAGCGGACGGTCGACACGATGCGCGACCGCGCGCACGACCTTCTCGACCGGGCGTACGCGGCCGGCATCAGGTACGTCGACGTCGCCCGCTCCTACGGGCGGGCCGAGGAGTTCCTGGCCCAGTGGCTGCACGCCCGGCCGGACGTCGACGACGTCGTCGTCGGCAGTAAGTGGGGCTACACCTACACGGCCGGGTGGCGGGTCGACGCCGAGGTGCACGAGGTCAAGGACCACGGCGTCGCCACCTTCGACCGGCAGCTCGGCGAGACCCGGGCCCTGCTCGGCGACCGCCTCGACCTCTACCAGATCCACTCGGTCACCCCGGACAGCCCAGCGCTGCGCGACGAGGTCCTGCACCGCCGGCTCGCCGGGCTCGCCGAACAGCGCACGGTGATCGGGCTGTCGACCAGCGGCCCCGCGCAGGGCGAGGCGATCCGGGCCGCGCTCGGCGTGCGGGTCGACGGGCGGCCCCTGTTCCGTAGCGTGCAGGCCACCTGGAACCTCCTGGAGCCCAGCGCCGGGCCGGCGCTCGCCGAGGCGCACGACGCGGGGTGCCTCGTCATCGTGAAGGAGGCGCTGGCCAACGGTCGTCTCGCCGTGGGCGGGGACGCACCCGGCGACGCCGCCGCACTCGCGGCGGCGCTGCGGCAGCCCTGGGCGACCATCGTGCTGTCCGGGGCCGCGACCGGCGACCAGCTGGCCTCGAACCTGCGAGCGGAGGAGCTCACCGTCGAGCTGGCCCGGTGGAACGACCTGGCGATGCCCGCCCCGCAGTACTGGCAGGAGCGCTCGCGCCTACCGTGGCGTTAGGGGCTGGAGGAGCGTTGGGCGCCCACCCGCAGAGCCCCCTGTGCCGGGTATTGGTCAACGGCGGGCGTACGCCTCGGCGAGCTTGCGGTGCTCCCGGTCGTCGGTGCGGGCGGCCAGCGCGAGGAGCTGGGGTGTCGCGGTGTCCGGGTTGTGCCGCCGCCAGCCGGTGAGCAGTTCGTCCCGGGCCGCCTGCGGCGCGTCGGCGGCGTGCGCGACGACGACCTCGGCGGTCTCGTCGAACAGATCCTGCAGCACGGGGACGGTGGCGCCCAGCTGGCGGCGCAGGTAGCCGGCGAACGCCGCGACGCCGAGCGGGGTGAGCCCGGCCCGGCCGTGGTCGAGCTCCACCACCCCCAGCAGGGCGAGCTGCGCGAGCAGCTGGCTGACGTCCTGGTCGGCCGTCTTGCGCAGGGAGGGGTCCTCGGCGTCGACGAACGCCGCGTCGGCGGCGACCTCGAAGGCGAGGCCTGCGAGCTCGTCCTCGGCCAATGGGCCCCGGGCCTGGTACAGCGCCATGAGGATCGCGAACGTCGCCTCCTCGAACCGCCAGCCGATCACCGACGCGAGGTAGCCGGCGGGGCAGACCGCCTCGCGGATGGTGAAGAAGGCGTCGAAGGCCCGAGTCGGCCGCGGGGCCCGGCAGTTCGGCGTCGGCCGGCACGTGCACGATCGGCAGTGGCGGCTGCGCCGCGTCCTCGGTGCTCCGGTGGTTGGCGGCGATCTGGTCGAGGAGCCGCTGGTCCACCTCGATCCGGCCGGCCCGGGCCGCCGGGCCGGGCGGCTCAGGCCGGGCCGTAGGTCAGGTGCACGACCCCGGTCGGGTACGTCTCGGAGCCGTTCAGCCGCAGCGGCACCCGCGACGAGGAGAACAGCCGCTTCCCGGTGCCCACGGCGATCGGGCAGATCATGAGGTGGAGCTCGTCGATCAGGCCGGCGGTCAGCAGGGAGCGGACCAGGGTCGCGCTGCCGGTGATCGTGATGTTGCCGCCGTCCTGAGACCTGAGGTCGGCCAGTGCGGCCGTTACGTCACCGCCGATGACCTTGGCGCCGGACCATTCGGCCGTGCTCAGCGTGGTCGAGGCGACCAGTTTCGGGGTGTTGTTCATGAAGTCCGCGACCTCGCCCTCCTGGCCCGGCCAGATCGCGGCGAACTCCTCGTACGTCCTGCGGCCCAGGAGCAGCAGCTCGGTGGCGTCGCGGCGGGCCTTGATCGACTGGGCGACCTCGGGGCAGAAGTACTGGAAGCTCCACTGCTCCGGGGCCTCCACCACGCCGTCCAGCGCCATGTGCAGGCCGGCAACGATCTTGCGCATCTGACTCTCCTTCGCGGTTGGCCTTGCCCTCTGCCAACGCGTCGAAGAGCGCCGCCCCGCTTCGACAGCGGAGCGGAAAAATTTGTCGAGCGGCCCGCACCCGAGAAGGTGCGGGCCGCGATCAAAAGACAATGCATGGCTCAGGTCCGTGCAACTGACGGCCGTTGCTCCCGTCAGAGACCGGTCGGCCCTGGGGGCCTCCCTGCCAGGTCCGTTGTGCCAAGAACGGTACGGCTCAGGACGACGACGAGAAGGCCGCGTCGAAGGCGGCGGCCGGCGCGTCGAAGGCCAGGCGGCGCACGAACTGCAGGGCCTCGGGCGCCCCGACCAGGCGGTCCATCCCGGCGTCCTCCCACTCGATCGAGATCGGGCCGTTGTACCCGATCGCGTTGAGCGCCCGGAAGCTGTCCTCCCACGGCACGTCGCCGTGGCCGGTCGAGACGAAGTCCCAGCCGCGGCGCATGTCGGCCCACGGCAGGTGCGAGGCCAGCCGGCCGCGGCGGCCGTCGCCGGTGCGCACCTTGGCGTCCTTGCAGTCCACGTGGTAGATGCGGTCGGCGAAGTCGAAGATGAAGTTCACCGGGTCGAGCTCCTGCCACACGAAGTGCGACGGGTCCCAGTTGAGGCCGAACGCCGGGCGGTTGCCGATCGCCTCCAGGGTGCGCTTGGTGGTCCAGTAGTCGTAGGCGATCTCGCTGGGGTGCACCTCGTGCGCGAACTTGACCCCGACCTCGTCGAAGACGTCGAGAATCGGGTTCCAGCGCTCGGCGAAGTCCCGGTAGCCGTCCTCGATCATCTCCGGCGGGACCGGCGGGAACATGGCCAGCGTGTGCCAGATCGACGAGCCGGTGAAGCCGACCACCACGTCGACGCCGAGCTTGCGCGCGGCCCGGGCGGTGTCCTTGATCTCCTCGGCGGCGCGCCGGCGCACGCCCTCGGCCTCCCCGTCGCCCCAGATGCGGGCCGGCAGGATGCCCTGGTGGCGCTGGTCGATCGGGTGGTCGCAGACCGCCTGGCCGACCAGGTGGTTGGAGATGGTCCAGACCTTCAGGTTGTACTTCGCGAGCGTCTCCAGCTTGCGCTCCACGTAGGAGTCGTCGGAGACGGCCTTGTCGACCTCGAAGTGGTCGCCCCAGCAGGCGATCTCGAGGCCGTCGTAGCCCCATTCGGACGCGAGCCGGCAGACCTCCTCGAACGGCAGGTCGGCCCACTGGCCGGTGAAGAGCGTGATTGGACGCGCCATGTTGCAGTCCTCCGGTGAAGGGGATCCAGGCGCGAGGGAGACCTGTGGATGTACGTGATCAAACAGGAAATACGTGGGTTGCGCCCCCACGCAGCCATCGTAAAAGACCAGCTGGCAAACGGAAAGAGGTTCCCCGCCCGCCCGGACCGCGCCGCATCCGAGACCCCGGCCGGAGTCGGCGTCACCGAGCCGGGTGTCCAAGGAACGACGCATGCAGTGTCCGGGCGGGCGGGGCCTGAAGGAAGGGCCGGTCGGCGTCGCGGCCCTACCTCCGTCAATGTGCGCCGATCGGCAGAGGTCGTCTCAGCCGATCAGCGTGAACTCGTCGATGTCGAACAGCGACCCGGACCCGCCGTGGAACACCAGGTACACCGTCGTGGCGGCGTTCGTGGCGAGCGGGATCGAGGCCTCCTGGAAGGTGTCCCAGCTGCCGGTGTTGGGCACCGCCAGCGAGCCGAGCAGCGCACCCGTCGGCGAGCCGGCGCGGAACTCCACGGTGCCGCCGGGCCCGGCCGAGGACCACCGCACGCGCACCCCGGCGACGCTGGACAGCGTCACCCCGGAGTAGGCCGCCCAGTCGTTGTTGTCGATGAAGCCGGCCGTCTGGCCGCCGACCGCCGTGCCGTGCGCGGCGACCTGCAGTCCGCTCATCGACGACCAGGCCTCGCCCTGCTTCGTGGTGGCGTTGCGGGCGAGGGTGAACTGGTCGACGTCGAACAGCGAGCCGCCGGTGCCGCGGAACACGAGGTACAGCGACGTGGACGTGCTGGAGGCCAGCGGCGTGAAGACGTCGCGGAAGGTCTCCCAGGAGCCGGTGTTGGGCACCGCGACCGAGCCGAGCAGCGTGCCCGTCGTCGAGCCGGCACGGAACTCGATGGTGCCGCCGGCACCGGCCGAGGCGATGCGCGTGGTGACGCCCTTGACCGCCGACAGGTTCACGTTGCTGAACCCGATCCAGTCGTTGGGGTCGATGTAGCCGGCCGTCTTGCCGCCGACCGCCGCGGTGTGGCCGGCGACCTGGACGCCGCCGGTGCTGGTGTACGCCTCGCCCTGGTAGACCGAGTTGTTCGACGGCGCCGGCGGCGCGCAGTCGGCGTCGACCCGCTTGGCGGTGTACCGGATGGCGCCCAGCAACAGGTTGGTGAAGTTGGGATCGGTGTAGCTCTCCTCCGTGTGGCCGAGGCCGGTGTAGAAGGAGCGTCCGCTGTCGATGGTCTTGCACCAGGTGATCGGGTGGTCCCCGTTCATGGTGCCGCCGGAATAGGACGACTCGTTGAGCGAGGCGAGCACGTGCGAGGTGCTGCGCGGGTTGGTCTGGTAGTTGTACCACTCGTCGGTGCGCACCCAGGTCGCCCCGAGATGGGCCGTGGCCGGGTGCGTGCGGTCCTCGACGTTGACCGTGGCCTGCTGGATCGCCGGGTGAGAGGCGAACCAGGCGCCGACCAGGGTGCCGTAGAAGGGCCAGCTGTACTCCGTGTCGGCGGCCGCGTGTACGCCGACGTACCCGCCGCCCCCGCGGATGTAGGCCTCGAACGCGGCCTGCTGGGTGTCGTCGAGCACGTCGCCGGTCGTCGACATGAACACCACGGTCTGGTACTGGGCGAGGTTGGCGGCGGTGAACGCCCCCGCGTCCTCGGTGGCGGTGACGGTGAAGTTGTTGGCCGTGGCGAGCGTCTGGATGGCGGCGATGCCATTCGGGATGGACGAGTGGCGGAATCCTGCGGTCTTGGAGAAGACCAGCACCTTGTACGGCGCGTCGGCCGCGCTGGCGGGCGCGGCGCTCAACGCGCCGGCGGCAACGAGGCCCACCGTAGCGGCGGCGAGCCACGAGCGGATGGTCATGACAGTTCCTCACGATCAACTCGTCGGGTCTGCGCGCGCCGCCGCGCTGTCATGTGCTGATGGAGTTGTCCGGGCCCGGCGCGGCGCCTGGCTGGCACCGCGCCGGCGCTCCGGTCTTGCCCCTCCCGGCCCCGGTACCCCCACCCGCGGGGCGCAACCGCGGATGGACCCTCGCTACCGGCGCTCGGGAGAGCAGTCTTCAGCCCCGAATGCCCAGCAGGTGCTCCATGGCCAGCTGGTCGAGGCGCTCGAAGGCCATCCCGCGGGCGGCCAGCGTCTCCACGTCGATCTCGTCGGCCCGCAACTGGTCCAGGGTCTCCCCCGGCATCAGCGTCGGCACCGACAGCTCGTCCACCCGGGCGGTGGCCAGGGCGGCGGAGACCTCGGGGTCGTCGCGGAACGTGCGGACCTTCTCCTTGAGGATCAGGTAGTTGCGCATGCAGGCCGCCGCGGTGACCCAGACCCCCTGGGTGTCCTCGGTGCGCGGCGGCTTGTAGTCGAAGTGCCGCGGCCCGGCGTAGGCGGTCGGGAAGCCCGAGCTGTTCTCGAGCACGTCGACGGTCCAGAACGCGCCGCGGAGGTTGCCGGCGCCGAAGCGCAGGTCCTGGTCGAAGCGCGGGCCGTGCTGCCCGTTGAGGTCGATGTGGAACAGCTTGCCGTGCCACAGCGCCTGGGCGATGCCGTGCGCGAAGTTCAGCCCGGCCATCTCCTCGTGCCCGACCTCGGGGTTCAGCCCGACCCGGGACGGCTCGTCCAGCGTGGAGATCAGCGCCAGGGCGTGGCCGATCGTCGGCAGCAGGATGTCACCGCGCGGCTCGTTCGGCTTGGGCTCGATCGCCAGGCGGATGTCGTAGCCGCGCTCGCGGATGTAGGCGCAGATCGCGTTGATCGCCTCGCGGTAACGGTCCAGGGCGGCCCGCATCTGCTTGCCCGCCCCGGACTCCGTGCCCTCCCGGCCGCCCCACAGCACGTAGGTCGGCGCGCCGAGCTCGGCCGCGAGGTCGATGTTGCGCAGCACCTTCTGCAGTGCGAAGCGCCGCACGGCGCGGTCGTTGGCGGTGAACGCGCCGTCCTTGAAGACCGGGTGGCCGAAGAGGTTGGTGGTGGCCATCGACACGACCAGGCCGGTGCCGTCGAGGGCCTGCCGGAAGCGCGTCACCGCCTTGTCGCGCGCGTCCTCGTCGCTGCCGAACGGGATCAGGTCGTCGTCGTGGAAGCTGACCCCGTACGCCCCCAGCTCGGCCAGCCGGTGCACGGTCTCGACCGGGTCGAGGGCCGGGCGCGACGCCGAGCCGAAGACGTCCTGGGCCTGCCAGCCCACCGTCCACAGCCCGAACGAGAACCGGTCGGCCGGCGTGGGGACATACGGGTCTGTGCTCATGCCAACGCCTCCGCTGCGCTCCGGCGCCGGCCTGAGCCAACGCTGCGCCAAAGGTTCGCGGCCCCTCCGCTCCGCTCCGGACCGCTCATGCCGCCACGCTCACCCAGGAGGAGTCGGACCGCTGGACGGCGTCGAGCACCAGCTGCACCTGCAGCGCGTCCTCGAAGGAGGGCGTCGGGTCGGCCCCGGTCGCCACCGCCTCGATGAAGTCGCGCAGCTCGTGCGTGAACGAGTGCTCGTAGCCGATGATGTGCCCCGGCGGCCACCAGGCGCCGAGGTACGGGTGCTCGCCCTCGGTCACCAGGATCTTGTTCCACCCCTGCTCGGCGGCGGGCCGGGTGGCGTCGTAGTACTCCAGCTCGTTGAGGCGCTCGAGGTCGAAGGCCAGGGAGCCGTACTCACCGTTGATCTCGACCCGCAGCCCGTTCTTACGCCCGGTCGCGAACCGGGTCGCCTCGTAGGTGGCCACCGCACCCCCGTCGAGCCGCGCGATGAACAGCGCCGCGTCGTCGACGGTGACCTCCCCCGTGGCGCTGCCGGCGCTGGCCGACAGCCCGCTGGCGGCCTCCGGCAACGGCCGCTCCTTGATGAACGTCTCGGTCAGCCCGGACACCCCGGTGATGCGCTGGCCGGTGACGAACTGGGTCAGATCGATGATGTGCGCGCCGATGTCGCCGAGCGCGCCCGATCCGGCCTTGTCCCGCTGCAGCCGCCACACCAGCGGGAAGCTCGGGTCGATGATCCAGTCCTGCAGGTACACGGCCCGCACGTGCCGGATGGCACCGAGCCGGCCGGCCGCGACCAGATTGCGCATCAGGCTCACGGCCGGCACCCGCCGGTAGTTGAAGCCGCAGGCCGAGCGCACGCCCCCGGCCCGGGCCTTGGCCGCCGCCGCGACCATCGCGCGGGCCTCCTCGACGGTGTTGGCGAGCGGCTTCTCGCACAGCACGTGCTTGCCCGCCTCGAGCGCCGCGATGGCGATCTCGGCGTGGCTGTCGCCCGGGGTACACACGTCGATGACGTCGATGTCGTCCCGGGCGATCAGCTCGCGCCAGTCGGTCACCGCCTCGGCCCAGCCGAGCCTGGCCGCGGCCTCGGTCACCTTCGCTTCATCGCGACCGCAGACGGCGACCATGGTCGCCCGCGCGGGCAGGTCGAAGACCCGGTTCACGGTTCGCCACGCCTGGGAGTGCGCGGCGCCCATGAACGCATAGCCGACCATGCCGACGCGCAGCTCCCCGCTGCTGCCCTGACTGGACACTGGCGGTTCCTTTCCTACTTTGGACTTCGGGCCTAGCTATGAATTTCGTACGGTGTTCAGGACTTGAATCCGAGCGGCAGGTACTTGTCGACGTTCTCCTTGGTGATCGTCTCGGACTGCAGCACGATCAGCTTCGGCACCTGCAGCTCGACCAGGTCGCCCATGCCGTTGCCCTGGGCCGCGAGGCGGGCCAGGATGATCGCCGACGAGGCCATCGACGGCGGGTAGGTGACCGTCGCGGTGAGCACGGTGTCCCCGGCCTTGATGTGGTCCATCGCGTCGCGCGAGCCGGCGCCGCCGACCATGAAGAACTCCTTGCGCCCGGCCTGCTGGATCGCGGCCAGCACGCCGACGCCCTGGTCGTCGTCGTGGTTCCACACGGCGTCGAGCTTCGGCGCGGCCTGGAGCAGGTTGGCCGCGGCGGACTGGCCGGTCTGCACGGTGAAGCCGGCGGCGACCCGGTGCTTGACGGTCAGGCCGTAGCCCTTCAGCGCGTCGGCGAAGCCCTTCGAGCGGTCCTTGGTCAGCTGCAGCTCGTCGATGCCCGGGATCTCGCCGATGACCGCGTCGGTCTTGCCCTTGAGCTTCTCGCCGATGTAGTGCCCGGCGGCGATGCCCATGCCGTAGTTGTCGCCCTTGATGAGGGAGAACGAGGCGGCCGGGTCGGAGAACTCGCGGTCGAGGTTGATGACGATGATGCCGGCGTCGGTGGCCTTCTTGCCGATCGCGGTGAGCTGCGCGCCGTCCTGCGGCAGCATCACGATCGCATCCGGCTTGCTGGCGATGACGGTCTCCAGCGCGGCGATCTGGGCCGGCGCGTCCTTACCGGCGTCGATCACCTTGAGGGTCACGTCGGAGAACTTGGCCGCCTGCGCCTTGGCGTTGGCGGTGATGGCGCCGATCCAGCCGTGGTCGGCGGCCGGGGCGGAGAAGGCGATGGTCACCGGCTTGCCGGGGGCGGCGCTGGCGGCGTTGGCGTCCTTGACGTTCGCCTGGGGCGCGCTGTCCTTCGTCTCGTTCGACGTGCAGCCGGCCAGCAGTGCGCTGGCGCCGATCGCCGCCCCGCCGAACAGCATGCGGCGGCGGGACATGTCGGGCGAGGTGCTCATCTCACGACCTCCAGGTCGTCTGTGGGAATTTGGGGGGATTTCGGGGTGTACGTCGGGTGCGTTCTGGGTGCACCGATCAGCGCTGCCGTCCCGGCGTGGACGGCGGCGTGTGCGCTGGCGGGGTGGGGTGTGGCGCTATGAGGAGGCGGGCCGTCGCCGCAGCGACCAGACCCGGAACTGCTGAATCAGCACGGCGACGACGATGATGCCGCCGTTGATGATGCGCTGCAGATCGAGCTGCAGGTTGTTGATGATGAACAGGTTGGTGATCTGCGTGAAGATCAGCACGCCGAGCAGCGAACCGATGATGGTGCCGCGGCCGCCGGTCAGGGCCGTGCCGCCGATGATCGCGGCCGCGATCGCGTTGAGCTCGTAGAGGTCGCCGTGGGTGTTGCTGCCGGACTGCGCCTGCGAAACCACGATCAGGGCGGCGATGCCGCAGCAGATGCCCGACAGCACGTAGAGCGAGACGGTCTGCCAGCGCACGTTGATGCCGGCCAGGCGGGCCGCCTCGGCGTTGCCGCCGATCGCGATCGTGCGGCGGCCGAAGGTGGTGCGGTTGAGCAGCACCCAGGCGAGCGCGACGACGACCAGGAAGATCACGACCACCCACGGCACCCCGAGGATCTTGTTCAGGGCGAAGCCGTTGATGAACGCGTCGCGGTTGATCTGGGTGTGCGAGCCGGAGATGCTCTGCGCGAGGCCGCGGGCCGACAGCATCATCGCGAGGGTCGCAATGAACGGCACCAGCCGGCCGAAGGCGATCAGCGTGCCGTTGACGAGACCAGCGACGGCGCCGACGATCAGCGCGGTGAAGATCATGGAGGCCGCGCCGTAGCTCTGCGTGGCCACCGTCGTGCACCACACGCTGGCCAGGGCCAGCAGCGCGCCGACCGACAGGTCGATGCCGCCGCTGATCATCACGAAGGTCATGCCGACGGTCAGCACCCCGATGCTGGAGGCCTGGGTGAGCACCGTCAGCTCGTTGCTCCAGAGGTTGTGACCGTCGAGGAAGATGTCGGGCGCGGTGACGGCGCCGATGATCAGCAGGCCTACCAGCACGCCGACCAGGGCGAGGTTGCGCTTCGCGCTGTCCGCACTGTCCCGCTGCCACCAGCTCTGCTCGGTGATGCGGGGCGGGTCGTGCACGTCGACCGGTTCCGTGGCGGTACTCATGCTGTCCTACCTTCGATAAGGGAAGGAACGAGAGCGACGCGGCTTGCCCGCCTCCGCTTCGCCCCGGCAGTCATGCCGTGCTTGCCAAGACAAAGAACATGGGCAGGGCGGCATGCCTGCCTCCGCTTCGCTCCGGCAGTCATGCCGCAACCTCTTCGGCGGCCGGGCCCGCGGGGGTTGCCCCGTCCAGCAGCGAGCCGGCCATCACGAGGTCGAGCACGATGTCTTCGTCGAGTTCGTCGGCGGGCGCCTCGCGCACGACCCGGCCCTCCCGCATGACCAGCACGCGGTCGGCGAGGCCGAGCACCTCGGGCACCTCGCTGGAGACGAGGAGCACGCCGACGCCTTCGTCGGCGAGCCTGCGGATCACCTGGTACAGCTCTGCCCGCGCCCCCACGTCGACGCCGCGGGTCGGCTCGTCGAGCAGCAGCAGCTTCGTCTCGCCGAGCAGCCAGCGCCCGACGACCACCTTCTGCTGGTTGCCGCCGGACAGCGTGCGCACCGGGCGCCGTACGTCGGCCGGGCGCAGGTCCAGCCCGCGGGTCACCTCTTCGGCGGCCGCGCGCTCCTTGCCGGCGTCGGTGAAGCCGGCCGTGGCGTAGCGGGCGAAGCCGGCCAGGGTGACGTTGCGGTAGATCGGCTCGGCCAGCAGCAGCGCCTGGCTCTTGCGCTCCTCCGGGGCCATCCCGATGCCGGACCGCACGGCCGCGCTCACGCTGCCCTTGCGCAAGCGCTTTCCCGCCAGCTCGATGGTCCCGGCGCTCGGCCGGCGGGCGCCGTAGATGCTCTCCAGCACCTCGGAGCGCCCGGAGCCGACCAGCCCGGTGATGCCGACGATCTCGCCGCCGTGCACCTCCAGCGACACGTCGGCGAACCGCCCCGGCAGCGTGAGGCCCTCGACCCGGAGCAGGGGCGCGCCCTCGAAGGTGCGCGCGGCCGGCCGCTCGGGGAAGACGTACTCGATGGTCCGGCCGGTCATCCGGCTGACCAGCTCGCGGTTGGGGGTGGACTTCGCGTCGAGGTTGGCCGCGGTGGTGCGCCCGTCCTTGAGCACCGTCACCCGGTCGCCGATCTCGCGGATCTCGTCGAGCCGGTGCGAGATGTAGATGACCGCGATGCCCTGGGCGGTGAGGCCGCGCACGATCCGGAACAGGTTCTGCACCTCGTCGTGGGCCAGCACCGCGCTCGGCTCGTCCATGATGAGCAGCCGGGCCTCGCGCGACAGCGCCCGGCCCATGCTCACGATCTGCTTGGCGGCGGCGGGCAGCTTGCCGACCTCGCGCCCGGCCGGGATCTCGGGGTGGCCGAGGCGCTGCAGGATCGCGGCGGCGCCCTTGCGCATCGCGCGCCCGGCCACGAAGCCGGCGCTGTTGGGCTCGTGGCCGAGGTAGATGTTCTCGGCCACGGTGAGCCCGTCGACCAGGTCGAGCTCCTGGTAGATGGTGGCGATGCCGGCCTTCATGGCGGCCTGCGGGCTGCCGAACGAGACTTGCTCGCCCTGCCACAGGATCTCGCCCGAGTTCGGTGCGTGCGCCCCGGACAGGATCTTGATCAGCGTCGACTTGCCGGCGCCGTTCTGCCCGAGCAGGCAGTGCACCTCGCCCGCGCGCACCTCGAGTTGGACCCCGTCGAGCGCGCGAACGCCGGGGAACGTCTTGACCACATCGGTGAGCCGGAGGACCACGTCCGCCGGTGAGGAATCCTGGTGTTCCGGTAGTGCTGTCACGATGGCCGTCCATATGCGAGTTCGCTGGCCAGCACCGCGGCGCCCACGACGCCGGCGCGAGGGCCGAGCTCGGACAGGACGACCGGCAGGTTGCCGGTCGCAAGGGGCAGCGAGCGCCGGTACACCACGCTGCGGATTTCGGCGAGCAGGATGTGCCCGAGCCCGGCCAGTCCCCCGCCGATCACGATCATCGACGGGTTGATGAAGCTGACCAGCCCGGCGAGCACGCCGCCGACCCGGCGTCCGCCGTCGCGGATGAGCCGGATACAGGTGACGTCCCCCTCGGCCGCGCCGTCGGCGACGTCCTTGGCGGTCACCACCCCGTTGGCGTTGAGCCGGTCGGCCAGGGCCGGCGAGGCCCCGCTACGCGCCGCCGCGGCCGCGTCACGCGCGAGCGCGCCGCCGCCGAAGAGCGCTTCCAGGCACCCGACGTTGCCGCAGGCGCACACCGGCCCGTGGCTGTCGACCTGGATGTGGCCGATGTCGCCGGCGCAGCCGTCCGTCCCGCGGTACACCTCGCCATTGAGGTAGATGCCGCACCCGATGCCCGTGCCGACCTTGAGGAACAGCAGGTTGTCCACCGAGTGCGCGACGCCGCCGTAGCGCTCGCCAATGCTCATGATGTTGACGTCGTTGTCGACGACGACCGGGCAGTTGTGCTCCCGCCCGAGCGCCTCTCGCACCGGGAACCGGTCCCAGCCGGGCATGATCGGCGGTGACACCGGCACCCCGTCCCGGAAGCTGACCGGCCCAGGCACGCCGATCCCGATGGCGTGCAGCCGCTCGAAGGCGGCCTCCGCCCGGAACTTGTGCAGGATCTCGTTGACCCGCTGCAGGATCACCTTCGGTCCCGAACGGATGTCCGCCGGCTCCCCGTAGGCGGCCACGGGCTCCAGCCGCCCGTCGGTGATCTCCACATCGATCGAGCTGGCCCCGAGGTCGACCGCGGCGAAGCGCAGCCCCGGGTTGAGCTCGACCAGCGTGGAGCGCCGCCCGCCGCGACTGGCCGCCGGCCCCGCCTCCCGGATGAGCCCGGTGGCGACCAGGGCGTCCAGGTCGGCCAGCAGCCGCGGTCGCGGCACCTCGAGTCGATCGGCCAGCTCCGCCCGCGACAACGCACCGGTGTCCCGCAACAGGCGGAGCAGCCGCGACTGTACCGGGTTGTCGATCGCGGAGACCGTGTTCATCGGATTCATCGGAGCCACCCCCTACTCAGGTCGCAGGCCCAGGCGCGCGCGACATGCGGCTACACCACCACACCGCCACCTGGCGGCTGGTTGCTGGGCCGTGTGCCGTGCGTTACACCCGTGTTGCGTCGAGACTTTAGGCCCGCCGCAGTCCCTGCGTCTAGAGCTTCTTTCGCTCGTTACCAAACTTTTGCTGAATCATACGGAAGTTCGGACGCATTGGAAAATATGCGAGTTTCCCCAGGTCAGACGGCGTATCGGAAGGTCATCCGACCTTTCTCAAACCATCCCAAACCGGGCCGGCGAAAGTTTTCCCGGCCGGCGCTTAGGATGCCGGGGTGCGACTCAACCCGCGCTGGCTCGGGCTGGCCGCCACCACGCTGCTGGCCCTCAGCGGCTTCCTGGCCGGCAAGCCGCTGCCACACGACGCGGCCTGGGTCACCGGCGTCGTCGTGTGGTTCGCCGGCCTCCTGCTGCTGGCCCGCGCCTGGTGGTCGCTGCGCGGGGTGAGCGCCCCGCGCGAGCTCCTCGTCACGGCGGCGATCTGGAGCGCACCGCTCCTGGTCGCGCCGCCGATGGGGGCGTTGGACGTGTACGCGTACGCCTGCCAGGGCCAGCTCTTCGACGCCGGGATCAACCTCTACGAGCACGGCCCGTCGGCGCTGCCCTGCACGTGGCTGTCCGAGGTACCGCCGCTGTGGCGCGACACGCCGACCCCCTACGGCCCGCTGTGGTTCGCCCTCTCCGGCGGCGTCGCCTGGCTCGCGCACGGTCACCTGATCCTGGCCGTCGGCCTGTTCCGCCTTCTCGCGATCATCGGGCTGGTGCTGTGCGTGGCCGCGGCCCACCGCCTGACCGACGGCAACGCGCTCCTCGCCGCGAGCCCGCTCGTGCTGATCCACGTGGTGTCGGGCGTCCACAACGACATCCTGCTGGCCGGCTTCCTGCTGACCGCCTTCGCCTTCACCACCCGCGGCCGCTCGGGCGCGGCCGGCGCCGCGGTCGGCCTGGCCGCCGCCGTCAAGATCACCGCGCTGGTCGCGGCCCCGTTCGCCATGCTGCTCGTGCTCTTCCGCCCCGGCGGCCCCTGCCGCCGGGCCCCGTTCGGCTTCACCGCGGCCCTGCTCGCCACCTACGCGGTCCTCGCCGCGGCGACCGGCCACGGCCTGGGTTTCCTGCGCGCGCTGGGCTCCACGGCCGAGCTCAAGCAGTGGCTGTCGATCCCGACCGGGGTGGGCATGGCCGCCGGGTACGTCCTGCGGGCCGCCGGCCGCCCCGCCGCCTTCGACACCGCGGTGGCCGTCGCCCGCGCGCTGGGCTTCGTGGTCCTGGCCGCACTCCTGCTGATCCTGTGGTGGCGCGCGGCGCGCACGGCCCGCCGGTCCCCGGGCGAGGCGCTCGACCCCGTGCTGACCGCCGCCGGCCTGGCCCTGCTGGCCACGGCGGTGCTCGGGCCGGTGTTCTACGCCTGGTACGCGCTGGCCGGCATCGCCCTGCTGGCCGGCACCCACCTGACGGGGCGGCTGCGGACGGGCGTGCACGTGGCGGTGGTCGGCCTGCCGTTCCTGACCCTGCCCGACAGCCTGGGCCTGGCCACGAAGACCAAGCTGCCGGGCGCCGTGCTGGACGTGGCCCTGGTCGTGACGCTGCTGGTACGCCTCGCCCGCCGCCAGACTCGCAGACGCCAGACGCCCGAACTGACTGATTAGCGAGCTTTCTTCGAAATGTCGGGCGCTGACGCGCCACGACATTTCGGATTTATACCCCGGCAGGGCATATATCCGATAAGTCGTGGCGCGCCAGCGCCCGACTTATCGGTTCGATCTTGGCCCGAGCCCGGACGGCCAGCTTGACCCGAGCCGGGGCGGCCGGCCTGACCCGAGCTAGGGCGGCCGGCCTGACCCAAGCTGGGACGGCTGGCCTGGCCCGAGCGGGGACTCGGTGGTTAGGACGTGGTGCCGAGGCCGGATCGGGCCCAGGCCACCAGCTCGCGGGTGTACTCCGGCACGCCCGAGGCCTCCGGGTCGACGCCCTCGTCGTACCGGACGGTCCAGCGCAGGCCGTTGACCCCGGGCACGCGCCGGCCCACGACCCGCACGCCGCCGCGGGTGCCCTCGATCGGATGGTGCGAGGTGTGCGCGATCGACTTGTTGACGCGGACCCGCACCTGCTCCGGCACGCGGTCGGGGTCGAGCAGGGTGAGGATCAGCGGCGCGAGGTCGGTCATCACGACGTACTCCTCACCGTCCATCGGCACCTCGCGCGCCGCGATCACGGCCAGCTGACGGCCCGACCACGTCGCCTTGTGGATCTCGTGCCAGCCCAGGCGCTCGCCGGCCTCCGGTAGCCACAGCCCGTGGTTGGTGGCCACGACGACGTTGTCCCCGGTCGCCACGGCCCACGCCACCACGCGCTCGTCCGGCCCCAACTGGGGCCGCTTGCCGGCCGGCAACCGCCGCCGCTTCAGAATGCCGAACATCCGGACCAGTCTTTCACCATCGGCTCGCCCCTCGGTCGCGCAGGGCCCGGGCGTGCTGCTCGAGGGAGACCAGCTCGCTGAACAGGCGCAGGTGCTCGTCGGCGTTGGAGACCGGGTTGATCCGCTGCAGCTTGGACTTCAGCTCGGCGATCGCGCGGTTCAGGGCCATGAGCTGCAGGCGGTTGATGGTGACCTCGACGTAGCGCGGATCCGGCTCCCCGTCCAGGCGCAACGGCTCGACCGCGAGCTCGGCCACCAGCGCCGCGGCGGCCAGGTCCGTGCACGACTCGCGCACGCGCTCGATCCACACCGCCCCGCCGGCCGCGCTGGACGCCCCACCGGCCTCCGCCACCGCCGAGCGCAGGGACAAATACATCGGGTGGGTGTACATCTCGGGGCCGACCGCATCGAACATCGGCCCGGCGAGCGCCGGTTGCTGCAGCGCGAGCTTCAGCGCCTCCCGCTCGACGAGGGCCTCGGCGCTGTCGGGGGCCAGCGCCCGCCGCTGCGGCTGGGCCGGGACCGGGTCGGCCACGCCCTTGGCCGCCGAGGCCACCGAACGCTGCACGGTCTCCAGCTCCATGCCGAGGTCGCCGGCGAGCTTGCGGGCGTACTCCGGCCGAAGGGTCCGATCCTTGATCTTGGCGACCAGCGGCGCGGTGGCCCGCAGGGCGCCGACCCGGCCCTCGGCGGTGTCGAGGTCGAAACGCTGGATCACTGAGCGCAGCGCGAAGTCGAGCAGCGGCTGACGGTCGGCCACCAGGTCCCGCACCGCGGCGTCGCCCTTGGCCAGGCGCAGCTCGCACGGGTCCATGTTGTCCGGGCCGACCGCGATGAACGTCTGGGCCACGAAGCGCTGGTCGTCCTCGAACGCGCGCAGCGCCGCCTTCTGCCCGGCCGCGTCGCCGTCGAACGTGAAGATGATCTCGCCGCCGTAGCCGTCGGCGTCCATCAGCAGGCGGCGCAGCACTGAGATGTGGTCGCCGCCGAAGGCCGTGCCACAGGTGGCCACGGCGACCGGCACGCCGGCCAGGTGGCAGGCCATCACGTCGGTGTAGCCCTCGACGATGACCACCCGGCTCTGCTTGGCGATCTCGCGCTTGGCCTGGTCGATGCCGTAGAGCACGTGCGACTTCTTGTACAGCGGGGTCTCCGGCGTGTTGAGGTACTTCGGGCCGTCGTCGTCGTCGAACAGCTTGCGCGCGCCGAAGCCGATCACGTCGCCCGAGATGTCCTTGATCGGCCACACCAGGCGACGGCGGAACCGGTCGATGAGCCCGCCGGAGCGGCCCTCGCGGCAGAGGCCGGCGCTGGTCAGCTCCTGCGCGGAGTACCCCTTCTGGCGCAGGTGCTTGCTGAGGTGGTCCCAGCCGTCGGGGGCGAAGCCGCACCCGTAGCGCTCGGCCGCCTCCCTGCTGAAGCCGCGCTGGGCGAGGAACTCCCGGGCCGGCCGGGCGCCGGGGGTGCCCAGCTGCTCGGCGTAGAAGCGGGCCGCCTCCGCGTGCGCGGCGATCAGGCGCTGCTTCTGGCCGCTGGGGCGGATCGGGGCGCTGCCTGCCTCGACGTACCGCAGCTGCAGGCCCGCCCGCGCGGCCAGCCGCTCGACGGACTCCACGAAGCTCAGGTGGTCGTGGTCCATGAGGAACTTGATCGCGTCGCCGCCGGCGCCGCAGCCGTGGCAGAAGTACACGTTGCGGGCGGGTGAGACGTTGAACGAGGCGGTCTTCTCGTCGTGGAACGGGCACAGGCCCTTGAGGTTGCCGCCACCCGCCGAGCGCAGGGTCACGTGCTCGGAGATCACGTCCTCGATCGACGTGCGCTCGCGGACCAGGGCGATGTCCTCGTCCTTGATCTTGCCGGCCAACCGCCACCTCCCACCGGTCCGACGTCATACATCCTGCCTCGCGGCACCGACAATCTACGACTCGCGGGGCGGCGGGGCCTTGCCGGGCCGTGGCATGCTGCGCGCATGACTCCCCCGCCGTCGCCGCTGACCGATGAGCCGTCGCCGCCGGCGGACGAGCCGTCGCCGCCGGCGGGGGACACTGCGGCGCCGGCCAGGCTTGCGTGGTACCGCCGGAAATGGGTGGTGATCGCCACGCTCGGGCTCTCCCGGCGGCTGCCCGACGACCGGCGGCGCCGGCGGAAGGTGCTGCGGCGGCTCGTCGTCGCCGCCGTGATCGCGCTGGCCGTAACGCTCGCCCCGACCGTGTGGCTGCGCGCCTCGGCGGCCGGCCGGCTCGTGTCCGCCGACCGTGCGCCCGCCGCCGACGTCGCGATCGTCTTCGGCGCGCAGCTGGAGAACGGCGGCAAGGACCCGATGTCGTTCCTGCGCAACCGGCTCGACACGGCGGCCGCCCTGGTCGCCTCGGGCAAGGTCAAGGCGCTGCTGATCTCCGGCGACGCCCACGGCGGATCGGGCAACGAGGTCAAGGCGATGAGCGCGTACCTCGCCCAGCGCGGCGTCGACCCATCCCGGCTCGTGCTGGACCCGTATGGCCTGGACACGTACGACACCTGCCGCCGGGCCCACGACGTCTACGGCGTCAGCCGGGCGCTGCTGGTGAGCCAGGACGTGCACCTGTACCGCGCCGTCACCCTCTGCCGCGGGCTGGGCGTCGACGCGTGGGGCGTCCCGTCCGGATGTCATGGCTGCCAGCAGGTGACGATCTGGTACAACACGGCCAGGGACGTCGGGGCCGCCTGGAAGGCCGCCTGGGACGCGATCCGGCACCGGCCGCCCGCCGTCCAGTCGCCCCCGGACCCGGCGGTCGAGCGGGTGGTGGCCGCGCACACCGCGTAACGCAACGGGCACGGCCGCCGGGACGACACGCGGATTTTCGCGCGACACGCGCCGGACGGGCGACAGCCGATTTCGCCACACGGCCCGGCCCTCCCGGTTTCCGCCGTACGCGCCCGGCCTCCCCGGCATACTTGACCCCGGTCTCGACACGGCGACGCGAGGGTGGTGCAGCCCGGTGAGGGCGAGGATCGGACGGCTCGGCTGATGGTCATCGTGCTGCGCACCACGGACGACGTGCTGCGCTGGGCCGGCCGGATGGTCGACCCGCCGCTGCGCGCGGCCATCGGGCGGCTCCCGGAGCCGTCCCGCGAGGTCGGCGAGCTGCAGCTGGGACACCCCGCCAGGGGCAACGCCCCGGCCGCATGGCTGCGCAGCGCGCTCACCCTGGCCTGCGCGGCCGCGGTCGGCGGCGACCCGCACGACGCGGTGCCCGCCGCCGTCGCGGTCGAGCTCATGCACCACTGGTCGGCGATCCGCCGCGACCTCGTCGACGGCCGGGCCGACGGCGCCGCCTGGAGCGTGGTCGGCAGCCAGCCGGCGGCGCTGGGAGGCGAGGCGCTGCTCGCGCTCGCCTTCGACGTGGTGGCCACCGGCGACCCGACCCACACCGCCCCCGGCCGCCCCCGCCAGCGCACCGGCGCGCCGGGCCCGGACCGGGCGATGATGCGCGTGCTGGGCGACACCGTCCAGGAGCTCCTGCACGGCCAGCACGCCTGCCTGGCGCTGCGCGAGACCCGCCCCGACCCGGCCGAGGAGCGCACCGACCTGCTGCGCGACGTCCTGGCCATGGTCGAGCAGCGCACCGGCGCCCTCTTCGGCTGCGCCTGCGCCCTGGGCGCGGTGGCCGGCGGCGGGGACCCGGACCAGGTCGAGCGCCTGCGGCTCTTCGGCGTGCGCCTGGGCCTGGCCGTGCAGTTCGCCGAGGACCTCCTGGGCATCTGGGGCGAGCACGCCGGCCCGGGCCGCCCCGCCTACGCCGACCTGCGCCGCCGGCGGCACTCCCTGCCGGTCGCGGCCGCCCTGGCCGCCGGGGCGGACGAGCTGGCCGGCCTCTTCGACGGCCGCGGCCGCCTGAGCGACGCCGACGCGGAGCGGGCGGCCAAGACGATCGAGCAGTCCGGCGCCCGCGACTGGTGCCGGCGCCAGGCCGAGGAGCTGCTGTCGCAGGCCCTGCTGGCGCTCGACCTCGCCTCGCCCGCTCCGGCCGCCGTCGCCGAGCTGGTCGCCCTGGCCCGCCGCGCCGCCGCCGCGCCGAACTGAGGACACCGGCACGACGCGCTCCTGCTCGGCCCGGCCCTGGACGCTGCTGACGCGCAGCTCGGCGGCCGTTGGCCCGGCCGGGTCACTGTCCATCTCGACGCCGGCTACGACTGGGCAACCCGGGACCTGCTCGCCGGACGCGGCTGGCGCGGACGGATCGCCCGGCGCGGGAAACCCGCCCCGATCCAGACCGGCTGGCGCTGGGTCGTGGAAGCCAGCCACGCGTGGATGAACGAGTTCGGCGAACTCCGCCGCCGTACCGACCGCCGCGCCTTCATCATCGGGTTCTACCACGACCTCGCAGCTGCGTTCGTCACCGCCTGTCACCTCGCACCGAACCGTTTTCCGGCCCGGCGACGCCATAGAAGTGACGCGGGGAGGGAAACATGGCGGACGCCGTCGAAGAAGAGTTCCACGAGTTCGTCCGGACAAGGCTGCCCGGCCTGCGCCGCGCCGCCTATCTGCTGTGCGGCGACTGGACCCGGGGCGACGACATCGTCCAGCGCGCGCTCACCGATGCGTACGTGCGCTGGCGGCGCATCCGGCGGGCCGACAACGTCGACGCGTACGTGCGCACGATCCTGGTGCACCGCTTCGTCGACGAGCAGCGGCGCGGGTGGGCCCGGGTGCGGCTGCTGGACCGGCTGCCCGACGGGCCGGCCGAGGACGCCGCGCTGCAGGGGCTGCCGGCCGGGCTCGACCTGCGCGACGCCCTCGCCGAACTGCCGCCGCGCCAGCGGGCCGTGCTCGTCCTGCGGTTCTTCTACGACATGTCGGTCGACCAGACCGCGGAGGCGCTGCGCTGCGCGCCCGGCACCGTCAAGAGCCAGACCGCGGCCGCCCTGAGCGCCATGCGCAGGCGGTTGGCGCCGATCGACACGGGGAGTACACGATGAATGACCTCGACGAGGGGGCCGTGCGGGGCCTCATGCACGCCGGCGGCGAGGCGCCGCGGTCGCGGGTCGACCTGGCCCGGGTGGTCGCCGACGGGCGGCGGCGCAAGGCCCGGCGCGCGCTGGCGACCGGGCTGGCCGCCGCGGTCGTCGTGCTCGGGCTCACCGGGGCGGCGGCGGTCGCGCTGCGGCCCGCCCAGCCCGGCGCCGGGCCGGCCGCGGGGACATCGGGGTCGGCCTCGGCGAGCCCGGCGCAGACCCCGCGGACCCGGCGCTTCGCGGGCGGCTTCGACGAGGTGCTGGTCCTGCGCATCGCGCCCGGCTGGCTGCCGGCCGGGGTGCGCGAGCGGACCGACCGGACCATGTGGGCGGCCATGCAGTCGCTCAGCTACACCGACGGCCGCGACAAGGGAGGCGCCACCGAGTTCAGCATCACGCTGTACGCGCCCGGGCACCTCCCCCGCTGGCTCGACCCGGCCACCGCCGCGCGGCCCGGCGCGGGGCTCGCGGTCACCACCAGCCCCGCGCCCGCGCTCGGGGCCGGGGACGCGCGGTGGTACACCGTGGCCGCCGACCCGCACACCACCGGGCTGCTCTGGCAGTGGGCGCCCGGCGCGTGGGCCACCGTCGAGGGCAAGGCGCCCGGCCCGCCGGGCGAGAACCGGGCCATGTGGCGGCACATCGCCGAGCGGCTCGGCACCGACGGGCGCCGGGCCGTACCGGTCGGGTTGACGGTCGTCACGGCTGCGCCGGTGGCCCTCGTCGGCATGGACCGCGGCACCGACCCGGTGACCGGCGGGCCGCAGACGACGCTCGTGCTGGCCGACCACGCCTACGTGCCGCCGCCCAGCCGCGACGGCCCCGGCTACCGCGTCACGCTGCGGCCCGACGGGCAGGTCGACCAGGGCGGCCTCGACGCGCGGGTCGTGGCGATCGCGCGCGTGGAGGACTGGACGACCGACCCGGTCCCCTGACGCTCAGACGATGGCGGCGACCACCTGGGCGGCCCGGTCGGCGTGCTTCTGGTACGCCCCCGGGTACGCCGAGCGCTGCACCGCCTGCGCCGCCCGGGTGACGCTCATGCCCTGCCACCCCGACACGCGCGCCAGGGCGTTGTAGAACAGCATCGCCGAGTGGGCGGGGTTCATGAGCTCGGCCACGGTCCCCCAGCCCTGGCTCGTGCGCTGCTGGAACAGCCCGACCGAGTCGTGGTCCTGGGACACGCGGTCGTGCGGCAGCCGCAGCGATGCCGGCACCGCCGGGCTGGCCACGTTGTAGAGGTCGCTCTCCTGCATCGCGGTGGCGATCGCCACGACCAGCGCCTTGTCCGGCATGCCCTGGGCCCGGCCCTGGCGCACGATGACCACGGCGTTGTTCATCTGGGTCTGGTCGAGCCCGGCCACCGGGCGCGGCGGCCGGGGCGCGGGTGGCGGCACCGGGGCGGTCGGCTTCGGCGCCGGGGCCTGGACCTGGGCCTGGACCAGGGCGGCGGTGCCGAAGTCGGCCTGCGGCCGGATGTAGGAGATGTAAGAGATGTCGTAGGAGACGTCGTAGGCGTGGGCCGGCGGGGCGGCGGCCTCGGCAGCCACGGGCGCGGCCGGGGTGCCGGTCGAGCCGGTGGCCAGCAGGGCGGCGGAAATCGCCGCGACGGACGCGGCGCCGGTCTTCACGACGAGGCCGGACCGGCGATGTCTGGGACGAAACTGACGCGACAAAGGTTTCAAGAAAAGATTCCTCACGGACGCGGTGAAAAAACGGACGCTGCGCAAACGAACCGCGGCAAAAATGGGCGCGGCGAATCGCACGCCGGAAATGGGCGCGCGGGATCGGCGCGATTCCGTTGAGTACAAGGGATCGCGCGAGCGAATTCAGCGTGAAAGCGCAGCCAGGATCAGTTCCTGGCGCTCACCTGTCCGGGAGGGAACGAGGCATCGAGGTAGACCACGTGCAGAACTCCTTCCGATGCCGCCTACCGGGTTAGCTGACGGGTTCGGACGGGAGGATTCGCCCTACCGCGACTCGATCGCGGATACACCCCAAAACTGCGGTGGGTCCCCGGCCCGCAAAATTGCGGCTCGACGGCGACTGCCCGGTGGCACCAATTCGGCGCCCGTCGACCAAGCAGACCACCCGACCTTACTAAGCGGTTTCGGCCTCGGCCAACCGCAGCAACGGGATCCCACCCGGTGCACCCGTTCGCTCACCGATTGCCGTCACACGATTGGTCATCCGTTCGGATGACCCATTCGCGTGACGATGGCGCTTCACCTGGTACATCGCCTTGTCGGCAATGCGCAGCGCCGTGCCCGGATCCTCGACCGTATCGTCGATCACGGCCACGCCGACGCTGATCCGCACCCGCATCGCGCGGCCCTCGTGGGTCACCGGCGCGCAGACGGCCCGCTCCACCCGCTCGACCAGGGCGGCCCGCGCGAGGTCGTCGCCGACGTTCTCGATGAGCACCACGAACTCGTCGCCGCCGAGGCGCGCCACGGTGTCCCCCGGACGGACCAGCCCGGCCAGCCGTTCGGCCACCGCGACCAGGACCGCGTCGCCGGCGTCGTGCCCGAGCGTGTCGTTGACCACCTTGAAGTCGTCGAGGTCACAGAAGAGCAGCGCGCTGCGCCCCTGACCGGCCCGGGCCCGGCGGATCGCCGCGGCGAGCGGTGCGGCAAGCGCGTCGCGGTTGGCCACGCCGGTGAGCGGGTCGCAGGAGGCCCGGCGGACCAGGTCGGCCTCGTTGGCCTTGCGCTCGGTAATGTCCTGGACCTGCATGATGCCGAAGGACGGCGGCCCGGCCACCACCGACATGGTCTACGACACCCAGATCACCGCGCCGTCGCCGCGCACGCAGCGCACCTCGTAGTCGCGCACCGGCCCGCCCTTGCGGGTCAGGGTGCTGGCGGCGGCCAGCCGGGCCCGGTCGAGGTCGTCGGGGTGCAGCAGGTCGGCCACGCGCATCCCGACCAGCTCGGCGGGGTCGCGGCCGAGCAGCTCGCACAGGGCGGGGTTGACCCGGGTCAGCCGGGCCGGGGCCATCTCCTCCAGCCCGATCATGGCCATGCCGCTGCCGGCGCCGTCGAACGCCAGCCGGAAGGCCTCCTCACTGGCCGCGAGGTGCTGCCGCTCCCGCTGCAGCGCCTCGACCAGGTTGGCGTTGTCGATCGCGATGCCGGCCTGGGCGGCGAGCATCTCCAGCAGCTCGCGCTGGAAGGGCCCGGGGCGGCGCCCGTCGGCGGGCAGGTCGACGCCGAGGATGCCCACGATCTCGCCGCTGGTGGCCAGCAGCGGGGCGAAGAGGGCGTCGAGGGGGTGCCAGCGCTCGTCCTCGGGCACGCCGTCGGCGCCGGGCACCTCGTCGGGGATCCACGAGTGGATCTGGTCGCTGTAGCGCTCGTGCGGCAGGTACCGCAGCTGCCCCCACCACTCGGCCCGCTCCAGGTAGGAGTCGAGCTCGGCGGCCGGGTAGCGGGCGCCGAGCAGGGTGGCCCGGGCCTCGTCCGAGCCGGCCAGCGCCACCGCCTCGTAGACGCCGTCGGGGTGCAGGTAGTTGACCACGGCCACGCCGAAGCCGACGCCGTCGACCACCGCGTCCACGATGAGCTGCAGGGTCTCGGCCAGGGTCACGCCGGTGTTGATGCGGCCGGTGATGCGGTGCACAGCACGGATCGCGGCCATTGCCGTGTCCCGATCCGACTCCATGGCCCGTCTACCCCGCTCCGGCTGACCCTGCACCCCTACATCGACGCATCGGACCGGATCTGTAGTGAACCCTCGCGTCACCCCGGCAGGGCCAGGGCACCGGCCGCGCGCTTGGCCTCCTTCATCATCGCCGCCACGATGAGGTCACGCCAGGGCATGTACGGCAGCATCCGGATGCTCAGCGCCTGCAGCCGCGCGGCCCGCTCGGTCTTCGGCGCGAACCCGCGGGCCGGGCGCAGCGCGGCGCGCTGGTTGACCTCGACGAATCCGCGCATCGCGCGGTCGTAGGAGGACAGGTCCGAGCCGTCGGCGATCACCCGGGCCAGCAGGTAGGCGCCGGTCAGCGCCATCCCGGTGCCCTGGCCGGTCAGCGAGGACGGCGCGTAGGCGGCGTCGCCGACGAGCGCGACCCGCCCGGCGGTCCAGCCGTCCATGCGGATCTGGGCGTTGGGCGCCACGTAGAGGTCGGCGGCGGTCCGCATCAGCTCCAGCAGGCGTGGCACGACCCAGCCGCCGCCGTCGAAGGCCGCCTCGATCGCGCGCAGCCGCTGCGCGGTGTCGCGCGGGGGGACCGGGCCGCCGTACAGCAGCGTCACCTTCACCTCGTGGGAGCCCCGGTCCGTCTTCACGCTCACCACCCGCCCCGGCGCCGAGTGCACCAGCTGCCAGCGCTCGATGCCCAGCTCGTTCGGGGCGGTGAAGATCGCCGCGTTGCTGCCGAGGTGGTGGAGGTACGACTCCAGGGGCCCGAACGCCAGGGAACGCACCCGCGAGAAGATGCCGTCCGCGCCCACCACGAAGTCGAAGTCGTCCGCCCCGCCGCGCTCGAACTCCACCGCCACCCCGTCCGGGCGGGGCCGCAGCGCGGTGACGGTGTCGCCGAAGCGCCACTCGACGCCGGGCGGGACCGCGTCGTGCAGCAGCCGGCTGAGGTCGCCCTTCATGATCTCGATGTCGGCGGGGTCGAGCACACCGAATCCGAGCGGCAGCGTGGCGATCCGCCGCCCGGAACGGTCCACGAAGCTGGTTCCGATGGTGTCGGTACCGCGCCGGCGCGCCTCCTCCGCGATGCCCATGCGTTCGGCCACCTCCAGGGCCACGCCCCGGATGTCGACCGCATAGCCCCCGTCGCGGACGCAGGACGCCCGCTCGACCACCACGACCTCGCACCCGGCCCGGCGCAGCCAGTAGGCCAGGGCGTTGCCGGCGATGCTCGCGCCGCTGATCAGAACTCGCGTCATGCGTACACCGTACGAACACCTCCCGGCGCGCGTAACGACGCCGGCTCGGCGGTAGGGTGTGCACTAGTGCACGCCTACCAGCGGATCGTGACGCAGATCCGGGCCCGCATCGCCGCCGGCGAGCTGCGCCCGGGCGAGCGTGTGCCCTCCACCCGCGAGCTCATGCGCGACTGGGGCGTGGCGATGGCGACGGCCACCAAGGCGCTGGCCACGCTGCGCCAGGAGGGGCTGGTCGAGCCGCGCCCGGGCGTCGGCACCGTGGTCGCCCGCCGCCCCCGCGCCCGCCCCGGCGCGCCGTCCGAGGGCCCGACGCCACTGGAGCGCGCCGTTGGCACCGCGGTCGGGCTGGCCGACGCCGACGGGCTGGCCGCCCTGTCCATGCGCCGCCTCGCCGCGGCGCTGGGGATGCCGACCATGACGCTGTACCGCCACGTCGCCGGCAAGGAGGAACTGCTCCTGCTGATGACCGACGCGGTCTTCGGCGAGGCCCCGCTGCCGCCCCCGTCCGGCGACTGGCGGGCCCGGCTGGCCACCTCGGCCCGCCTGCAGTGGGGCGTCTACCGGCGCCATCCGTGGGCGGCCGAGGTCATGTCCTTCACGCGCCCGCCGCTGGCGGCCAACGCGATGGCCCACACCGAGTGGAACCTGGCCGCGCTGGAGGCGGCGGGCCTGCCCCTGCCGACGGCCATGCACGCCACGATGATGCTGGCCGGCCACGTCCGCGGCACCGCGATCAACCTCGAGTGGGAGGCCAACGCCGAGCAGGACACCGGCGTGGACAACGTGGAGTGGTTCACCGCGCAGGAGGCCCGCTTCGCCCGCATCATGGCCGGCGGGCGCTTCCCGGCGTTCCTCCGCCTGGCCGCCCTGGGCCCGGACGCGGTCGACTTCGAGCTCGACGCGCTCTTCGAGTTCGGCCTGGCCCGCCTTCTGGACGGCCTGAGCGTGCTGCTCACGCCCTTTGGACGGCCTGAGCGTGCTGCCTACGGTTGAGCGATGAGCACAGTCAAGCTGAACACCGGCCCGGAGATGCCCCTCGTCGGCTACGGCACGTACCCGCTCAAGGGGCGCCGGGCCACGGACGCGATCCTCGCCGCCATCGCCGCCGGCTACCGCCTGCTCGACACCGCCGCCTCCTACGAGAACGAGGACGCGGTCGGCGCCGCCGTGCGCGAGTCGGGCCTGCCCCGCGCCGAGCTGTTCGTCACCACCAAGCTGCGCGGCCGCGACCAGGGCCGGGACACCACCCGGGCGGCGCTGGAGGCGTCCCTGGAGCGGCTCGGCCTCGACTACGTCGACCTCTACCTGATCCACTGGCCCCTGCCGGCCGTCGGGAAATACATCGAGTCGTACGCCGTCATGGCCGACCTGCACCGCGAAGGCCTCATCCGCTCGCTGGGCGTCTCCAACTTCCTGCCCGAGCACATCGAGGCCGTCACCGCCGCGACCGGCCTGCGCCCGGCGGTCGACCAGCTGCAGGTCTCCCCGTCGCACTCGCGCCCCGAGCTGGTCGCCGCCGTCCAGGAGGGCGGCACGGTCGTGCAGGCGTGGAGCCCGCTGGAGCGCAACACCGGCGTGCTGGACGCCCCCGCCGTCACCGCGATCGCCGACCGGCTCGGCGTGACCGGCGCCCAGGTGGTCCTGCGCTGGCTCCTGCAGCGGGACGTCGCGGTGGTACCGCACTCCGGCGACCCGACCCGCCAGCGCACCAACGCCGACCTGTTCGGCTTCTCCCTCACCGCCGAGGACATGGCCGCCGTCTCCGCCCTGGACAAGGGCGTCCCGGTCAAGCAGGACCCAGCCGTCTGGGAAGAGTTCTAATCGCCGCCGGGCGGCGGATACGAGGGGCTGGGCACATTTTCTGGGCCGAAGAGCGCTGAGGGAACCTCGGCTGCGTAAGTTCATCTCCGACAGCAGACAAGCGCGAACGAAATGGAGCAGCAGACGATGAGCCTCACGATCGGTGACACCGCCCCCGACTTCGTGGCCGCCACCACTGACGGCCCGGTCAACTTCCACGAGTGGATCGGCGACTCCTGGGCGGTGCTGTTCTCGCACCCGAAGGACTACACCCCGATCTGCACGACCGAGCTGGGCTACATGGCGGCGATCAAGCCCGAGTTCGACCGGCGCGGCGTCAAGATCATGGCGCTGTCGGTCGACCCGGTCGAGAAGCACGCCGGCTGGGCCGCCGACATCGAGGAGACCCAGGGCCACGCCCCGAACTACCCGATGATCGGCGACGCCGACTTCGCCGTGTCCAAGGCCTACGGCATGCTGGGCGCCGACGTGAGCGGCGACCCGTCCGACCGCACGGCCGCCGACAACCAGACGGTCCGCGGCGTGTTCGTGATCGGCCCGGACAAGAAGATCAAGCTGATCCTGCTCTACCCGATGACCACTGGCCGCAACTTCGACGAGATCCTGCGGGTCATCGACGCGCTGCAGCTGACCGCCAAGCACAAGGTGGCCACCCCGGTCAACTGGCGCCCGGGCGACGATGTCGTGATCGCGGGCTCCGTCTCCAACGACCAGGCGCGCGAGATCTTCGGTGTCTGGAAGGAGCCGAAGCCGTACATCCGGATCGTCCCCCAGCCGGGTCAGTAATCCGGATCAGAAACAACGAACAAGGCCGGAGGTGCCCGTCGGGGGGCGGGCACCTCCGGCCTCGTCGTGCACAGGCCGGCCGGTGACCACCACCACGACGCGGCGGCGCTCAGCCCGGCTCCGGGGCATCCCGCCCACGCCGAACCGGGCATGCCACCTCATCCCGGCAGCGGAGGGCCCATTTATGTCAGGCGGTATTCGCGGTCACCGAAATCGGCCACGACACGAAGATTGCCGCCGAGTGCGCGGACATAGGCGCGGAGGGTCGCCAGCGTGACCGTGTCCAGCTCTCCACGCTCGATTGCGGAGACCCGCGGCTGTTTGACACCCAAAGCCTGAGCAACTTCTTCCTGAGTCCGGTCCTGTTCGGCGCGAACCTGGGCAAGATGCCAGGCGCGGATGTGGTCTTCGGTGGTCTGTCGCGCCTGGGCCATGTCCTCGCTGGTGAGGTCGAGCTCGCCCAGCAACTCGTCAGCGCTTTCGTAAGCGCTCCACCCGGCGACGGACTTCTTCGTCATGTCACTCACCCACTTCGTTCAACGCGGCCAAATACTCGGCGTACCGCGCTTCGGCGAGCGGAATTGCCACCTCATACCAGCGTTGCCAGTTGCCTGCCTTGTCCCCTGCGACGAGGAGGACCATCTGTCGTTCCGGGTCAAAGAGGAACAAGATCCGAACTTCGGTCGCACCGGTACTTGCCGGTCGAAGTTCTTTGAGGTTGTGGAGGTTGCTGCCCTTGATCCGATCGACAAGCGGGCGCCCCTCATCGGGACCGCGTCCCTGAATGACGTGCTGGATCGCCTGTCCGACGAGTGCGGCTGTCGCCCGGTCGGACTTGCGGACTTGATGCAACCAGTCGCGGACCTCAGGATGCACCACCAACAGCCAACGTGGCGAGCATAACATATTCATTATGTCGCGCCGAAGTGCCTATCAATAGCGCCACGCAGGCTGCGGACGGTCAGCCGCCGGAGCCGTCGAGTTCGGCGTCCTCCGAAGCCTCGTCCGTGTCACGGTCAGCCAGCCAGCCAGCCCTCCGGGAGGACGACCCGGCCCAAGGTGCCCGTGCGGCCCCTTGACTGGCCCAGGATCTCGCGCGGGAACGGGGCCGTGGCGTCCAACTGGGGCCAGTAGCGCCGACAGCCCGGCCAGCGACGACGCCATGGCCGGCGCCCGGCGTGGCCCGCCGGGAAGCCCGAAGTGACGATCTCCCGGAAGAACTTGCGCTTCCACGGCAGGGCCGAGCCGCCGCCGCGACGGGTGACCTTCGGCACCGAGCAGCCGAACTTTGGGCGTGGCAACCACGCAACGCAGTGGGACCCGTTTGGGACCCGTTTGTGTACGCATTCCGGCACACTGTCCGTACGCGCATGGAGACGCTATCGGTCTGAGAGACGCGTGAGCAGCTGTCAACCTTGCTGGACAGGTTCCGCGGTGGTGACCGGATGCCGATCGGCGTTGGGTCCCACCGAAAGACTGAGGCGGTCATGATTCCAGTCGAAGTTTGTGACGAACTGACGGCGGAGCGATCGAACTCCGTGGCCCAGGCGACCGCATCGCTCAGCGCCGAAGGGTTGGCGCCGAGCACCGACGCCGCGGCGATCACCGAACGCTGGGCGCGAGGCGAGATCAGCACGGCGCAGATGAGAGCGGCGATTCGGAAAATGCACGGCATCGTATGACCGATGATCGGGCGGTTGGTCAGATCTGAACGTGATCGAGCACCTTATGCGGGGGTTGGACCTCCCGGACTGACCACCGGGGTCAGCCGCCGCTGTCGTCGAGTTCGGCGCCCTCGGGGACCGTGTCCGTGTCGCGGTCGTCCAGCCAGCCCTCCGGCAGGACCACCCGGCCCGGGGTGCCCGTGCGGCCCCGCGGCTGGCCCAGGATCTCGCGCGGGAACGGGGCCGTCGCGTCGAGCTGGGCGAGCAGGTCGGCCAGCTCCGCCAGGGAAGACGCCATCGCCAGCGAACGGCGGAGGTCGCCGCCGGCCGGGAAGCCCTTCAGATACCAGGCCACGTGCTTGCGGAAGTCGGTCACGCCGTCGCGCTCGGTGCCGAGCCATTCGGTCAGCAGCTCCGCGTGGCGGTACATCAGCGCCGCCACCTCGCCCAATGACGGCAGGACGCGATCGTCGCGCCCGGCGAAGGCCGCTGCGAGGTCGGCGAAGAGCCACGGGCGGCCCAGGCAGCCCCGGCCGATCACCACGCCGTCGCAGCCGGTGGCCGACATCATGCGCAGGGCGTCCGCGGCCTCCCAGATGTCGCCGTTGCCCAGGACCGGGATGTCCAGGGTCTGCTTCAGCGCGGCGATCGCCGACCAGTCGGCTTCGCCCGAGTAGCGCTGGGCGGCGGTGCGGGCGTGCAGGGCGACCCACGCCACGCCGGCGTCCTGGGCCGTCAGGGCGGCGTCCAGGAACGTGCGGTGGTCGTCGTCGATGCCGATGCGCATCTTCACCGTGACCGGCAGGCCCTGTGCCGCCTCGACCGCGGACGTGACGATCTCCCGGAAGAGCTTGCGCTTCCACGGCAGGGCCGAGCCGCCGCCGCGGCGGGTGACCTTCGGCACCGAGCAGCCGAAGTTCATGTCGATGTGGTCGGCCAGGTCCTCGGCCACCACCATCTCGACGGCCTTGCGGATGGTGGCGGGGTCCACGCCGTACAGCTGCAGGCTCCTGGGACGCTCCCCCTCGCCGAAGCGAATCATCGACATGGTCTTGGGATTGCGCTCGACCAGGGCGCGGGTAGTGATCATCTCGCACACGTAGAGGCCGGCGCCCTGTTCGCGGCACAGGCGGCGGAACGCCACGTTGGTGATGCCGGCCATGGGGGCCAGCACCACGGGAGGGTCGACAACGTGGGGTCCGAGCTGCAGCACGCCTTCGAGGATCGCACGACCCGCCGCGACCACCCAAACGAAGCCATTGCTTGAAACTGCTCGTAAAAGGCATTGAAATTCCAGCTTCTTTCAAATGGCCAAAACGAGATAGAGAGCGCTCTCCTGCGCGTTTCTGCTCGTGGTACCGCTCCCAGTAGCATTGGAAATCGAAAGTCATGCCATTTCTTGTGCGACTCGTCACCCGCCATGGCGAGGAACCGGAAAGACGACTTACGGTGTGCCGCACACCCCACCTAACGAGGACTCAGGCCGTGCCGCCGTGGGTATGGAGGCGTTGTGCAGAAGTTCGTGTTCGACTTCGAAGAGGGCAACCGAGACCTCAAGGACCTGCTGGGCGGCAAAGGCGCCAACCTCGCCGAGATGACCAACCTCGGACTGCCGGTCCCGCCCGGCTTCACCATCACCACGGACGCCTGCCGCGCGTACCTCGAGTCCGGCGAGATCCCGTGCGGCGACGAGATCAGCGCACACCTGGCGGCGCTGGAGGACAAGATGGGCCGCCGGCTGGGTGACGCCGCCGACCCGCTGCTCGTGTCGGTGCGCTCGGGGGCCAAGTTCTCCATGCCCGGGATGATGGAGACCGTCCTCAACGTCGGGCTGACCGACGCCAGCGTGGCCGGGCTGGCCGCGCAGGCCGGCGGCGACGAGCGCTTCGCGTGGGACTCCTACCGGCGCCTGATCCAGATGTTCGGCAAGACCGTCTGCGACGTGCCGGGCGAGGAGTTCGACCACGCCCTGGAGGACGCCAAGCACCGCGCCGGCACCCGCGAAGACGTGGGGCTCGCGGCCGAGCACCTCAAGGCGCTGGTCGAGGACTACAAGCGGATCTTCCGCGAGCACACCGGAAGGGACTTCCCCCAGCACCCGAGGGAGCAGCTCGACCTGGCCATCGGCGCGGTCTTCGGCTCCTGGAACGCCGACCGGGCCGTGCTCTACCGCCGCCAGGAGCGCATCCCGGCCGACCTCGGCACCGCGGTCAACGTGGTGGCGATGGTCTTCGGCAACCTGGGGGCCGACTCCGGCACCGGCGTGGCGTTCACCCGCGACCCGGCCACCGGCGAGCGCGGGGTGTACGGCGACTACCTCGCCAACGCCCAAGGCGAGGACGTGGTAGCCGGCATCCGCAACACCATGCCCCTGCAGGATCTCGAGGGCCGCGACAAGGCCAGCTACGACGAGCTGATGGCGATCATGACCAAGCTCGAGGAGCACTACAAGGATCTCTGCGACATCGAGTTCACCATCGAGCGCGGCAAGCTGTGGATGCTGCAGACCCGGGTCGGCAAGCGCACCGCGGCGGCGGCCTTCGTCATCGCCACCCACCTCGTCGACGAGGGGGTCATCGACCTCGACGAGGCCACCCAGCGGGTCACCGGCGCCCAGCTGGCCCAGCTGATGTTCCCCACCTTCGACCTCACCGACGAGCCGGCGCAGCTGACCCGCGGGGTCGGGGCCTCGCCGGGCGCGGCGGTGGGCAAGGCGGTCTTCGACGCCCAGCACGCGGTCGCCCTGGCCAAGGAGGGCGAGCAGGTCATCCTGGTGCGCCGGGAGACCAACCCGGACGACCTGCCCGGCATGATCGCCGCCCAGGGCATCCTGACCAGCCGGGGCGGCAAGACCTCGCACGCGGCCGTGGTCGCCCGCGGCATGGGCAAGACCTGCGTGTGCGGCGCCGACCAGCTCGACGTGAACCTCCACAAGGGACAGTTCACGGTGAACGGGCACGTGGTGTCCGAGGGCGACGTCATCTCCATCGACGGCACGACCGGGCGAGTGTACCTCGGCGAGGTGCCCGTCCAGCCCTCGCCCGTGGTCCAGTACTTCGAGGGCGCCCTCGACCCCCGGTCGGATGCGCTCGTCTCCGCGGTACACCGGATCCTCACGCACGCCGACGAGCGCCGCCGCCTGCGGGTGCGCACCAACGCCGACACCGGCGAGGACGCGGCCCGGGCGCGGCGCTTCGGGGCTCAGGGCGTCGGCCTGTGCCGCACCGAGCACATGTTCCTCGGCGAGCGCCGAGGCCTGGTCGAGCGGCTGATCCTGGCCCGCACCGCCGAGCAGCGCGACGCCGCCCTGGCCGAGCTGCTGCCCCTGCAGCGGGCCGACTTCACCGGCCTGTTCCGCGAGATGGCCGGCCTGCCGGTGACCGTGCGGCTCATCGACCCGCCGCTGCACGAGTTCCTGCCCCCGCTGGAGGACCTCGCGGTCAAGGTGGCCGTGGCCGAGGAGCGCGGCGAGGATCCGGGGCGGGACAAGGACCTGCTCGACGCGGTGCGCCGGATGCACGAGGAGAACCCGATGCTGGGCCTGCGCGGCGTGCGCCTGGGCCTGGTCATCCCCGGCCTCTTCGCGATGCAGGTGCGGGCCATCGTCGAGGCGGCCGCCAGCGTCGAGGACGCCCAGCCCGAGATCATGGTGCCGCTGGTCGGCGCCGTGCAGGAGCTGGAGACGATCCGGGCCGAGGCCGAGAAGATCATCAAGGAGTTCGCGGTCGACGTGAAGATCGGCACGATGATCGAGGTGCCGCGGGCCGCGCTCACCGCCGGTGACATCGCCCAGGCCGCCGACTTCTTCTCGTTCGGCACCAACGACCTGACCCAGATGGGCTGGGGGTTCTCGCGGGACGACGTCGAGGGGGCGTTCTTCTGGCGGTACCTCGAGCTCGGCATCTTCGGCGTCTCGCCGTTCGAGTCGATCGACCGCGACGGGGTCGGCCGGCTGGTCCGCATCGCGGTCGAGGAGGGCCGGGCGGCCCGGCCGGAGCTGCACTTCGGCGTCTGCGGCGAGCACGGCGGGGACCCCGACTCCGTGCATTTCTTCCACGAGGTGGGGCTGGACTACGTGTCCTGCTCGCCGTTCCGGGTGCCGGTCGCCCGCCTGGAGGCCGGGCGCGCCGCCATCGAGTCCACCGGGTCCGACTCCCGGTAAATGGACCACCGGGGTTTCGAGTCCCCCGGTGTGCGAGAGAAAGGCCGGGGCAATGACGCCCCGGCCTTTTTCGCTCCCCAACTACCAATTCCCGATATATCGAAATGTACGACACCTGCTGGCGTAAAACCGGACGCCAGGTCTGCAGCCAGGCTTCACGTGGGCGACGGGTCCGCGGAAGCGAGCCCGTTGCCCACGCGAAGCGGCGCCTAAATCTCCATATCGTCCTCGACCCGCGAGAGCTGGTGGCGAGCCAGGGCCAGGTTGGCCCGGCTGCGCAGCAGCGCGAGGTACAGGAACAGGCCCTTGCCCGAGCGCCCGGTCACCGGGCGGATCAGGTGGTACTGGTTGGCCAGCGTGATCAGGATGTCCTCGATGCCGTCCTTGAGGTTCAGCATCTCGATGGTGCGCATCTTGGCCCGCACGACATCGGTGTTGCCGGCCGCCGCGATGGTCAGGTCGAGGTCCTTCGACCCGCCCAGCACGCCGAGCGCCATACCGCTGTTGTAGTCGACGAGCGCGACGCCGATCGCGCCGTCGATCTGCATGAGTTCCTTGAGCGCAGTCTCCATGTCCGCCATGGCTACCTCCGAAAGTTCGTTCCGTGGGGAAGTGGGAAGGGGGGAAGTAAGGGAATTCGAGGTGAAAGCATCTGCAGCGAGGGAGTTCGAGGACGGCTCTGCTCGCCGGGGCCTGCGGTGCGCTCCGCCGTTGCGGCTCACCATCGCGCCGGCTCCGGGAATCCTTGCGAGAAGGTGAGCACGGCGTCGGCCACCACCCGGGAGAGCACGGCCGTGGCGCGACGGGCCTCGTGGTGCAGCAGCCCGACGTTGGCGTCGGCCGCGGCCAGCAGCACCAGCACGGCGCCGTGACCGGCCAGGTACATCGCGACGTACCCGCCGGAGCTGCGGATGAGCACCTCCCGGAACTCGTCGTGACCGGCGCTGTCGGCGATGCGCTGGCTGACGCCGAGGCAGGCGGCGGCCAGTGCCGCGACGCCCTCGGCCACCAGTGCAGGGGCGTCATCGGCGATGAGCAGGCCGTCGGTGCTGGCGACCAGGCATCCGGTGATCTCCGGAACGGCCCGCCGCAGCCGGCCGAGCTCCGCAAGAAGCTCGCCACGCAGCTCCGCGTCGGTCCTCATCGAGTCTGTCCTCCTTTTTCGCCCGCTGCCGAAGAAGCCGGCGCCGCTGTCCAAGAAGCCGGTGCCACCGTCGAGGACGCCGGGGCTCCGCTTGAAGCAGCGGTGCCACTGCTCGTGCCGTTTCACCGCAGCGATAGCAGCGCCGCGCGAATCCGCTTCAGCAACGAGTCGTCCGGCGCCTTGTCGATGGCCCCCGGCAGCACGGCGAGCGCGCTGACCCCGGTCGGCAGCTGGCGACGGGCCGGCGCCCCCGGCGGGTCGTCGAAGGTGAACGTGCCGGGCACCCGCTTCGGCAGCAGCTCGGGCTCGTGCGGTACCACGGCAATGGCTTTGATCTCGGTCTGGGTCGTCTCGGGGTCGGGTTCGGGGGCGGGCTGCGGCAGGACGAGCAGGCCCGCGGCCGCGAGCCGGCGCACGTCCAGCGTCACCGCATAGGCCGAGCGCCCCAACAGGCCCGCCAGTTCCTGCGGGGTGCGCTGACCGTCCGCGTGCAGCACGATCTCCCACTGCAGGCCGGACAGGAGCACCCGATCGAGACCGGGCCGCAGCACCGGCACGACCGGCGCGTTGTCAGTCGCTTCGGAGGGGTGCACCTCGTCGAGCATGCGCCGCTGGCGGGCGACGTAGTCGCACACCTGGTCCGCCGTCACCGCGATCTCGGCGCCGAGCCAGTGCTCGATGTCCGGATTGAAGCGCAGCTCTGCCCGGGAGGTCCCGAGCACGAAGAACACAGCGTCGTACAGCGCCTGCAGCGCGCACAGCTCGATCTCGGCCGCGGTGACGTGCCCGCCCTCGACCAGGGCGCGAGCCGGGCGCGAGGCGATGGTCTCCCACACCCGCTCATCGACCAGTCCGGCGGCCGTGAGCAGCCGGTCGACGCTCGGCGCGGCCGGCGACTCGACGCCGTTGACCAGGCCCTCACGCAGGAAGATGACCCCGCCGGGCTCGCCGTGCACGGTGAGCGCGCCGGTCGCGCCGGCCGCGGCGAGTTGCACCAGCGCCTTGGCCGGCGTGGTGCCCTTGGCGAAGCTCGGCTGTTTGCCGGGGACGTCCGCCGTCGCCTCCACTGCGGCAACGCTCACGCCGTCACCTCCGCTTCGCTCCGGCGCCAGCGCGAGGCCAGGACTGTTCCCATGAATCGCGGCCGCTGCAGTGCGCTCCGGACCGCTTTGCTCCGGACCGCTCACGCGAGGTCGTCGGCCAAGGAACGGACGCGGCGCCGCGCGATGGCCAGGTTGCCCTCGTTGCGGTCGAGCCAGACGTACAGGATGAGTCGGGAGTCGAAGGTGGTGCGTACCGGCCGAATCAGGTGGTACGCGGCCGACGTGCTGATGATGACGTCCTCCACGGAGTCGCCCGGCACCGCCGGGGCATAGGCCGCGGTCTGCATTGCCGCATGGATCACGCTCGCCGTGCCGAGGGCGGCAGCGGTCGGGTCGGCGTGCGGGGCGACGTCCGGCTGCCCACCCTCCAGGCCGAGCGTCTGCCCGGTGGTGTAGTCGATAAGGCTCGCACCGATCGCGCCCCGGATGGTCATCGCTCGCCGAAGGCACTCATCGATCACGGGCACGTCGGGCAAGTTACCCTGTGCTCCATGATCGACTACTCCCTGCGTACGGACAGCAAAGGATGTCCATTCGGCTTTTGAATTTTGCAATATGCAGGTTTCACCTACACGGCCATCGGAAACGTTGTAGTGTGCCCCGCCCGCACGGCCGCCGACCAGGCTGCGACGACCGTCGACCCGGCGTATGGTGAGTCCCCACGTCGACCGCGGAGGTGGTTATGGGGAGTCACTGGCACGCCCTGATCGTGGACGCGGTCGACCCGGAACGGCTGGCGCGATGGTGGGCCGAAGTGCTGGACCACCGGGTGGAAAGCGTATCGCCCCGGGAGGTCGTCATCGGCCCCGATATCGACGGCCATCCCCGAATTGTGTTCCTGCGGCACTCGGGTGAGACGCAGGCGAAGAACCGCCTCCACCTGGATCTTCGCCCCGACGACCTGGACGGCGAGCTGGAGCGGCTGGTGAACATGGGGGCCCGTCACGTGGACGTCGACCGGCCCGAGGACGCCGCCTGGGTGGTGCTCGCCGACCCGGAGGGCAACGAGTTCTGCATCATGCGACCGCATCGATGACCTTCGCCACGGCCGCCTGGCCGGCCACCGCCGTGCTCGTTGCCGCCGGTGTCGATCCCGGCGCCGCGGGACGAGGACTCTTCTAAGCTCGATACGTGACCGATCCCGACGCCGATCGCTTCGTGGCCGAACCGGTCAAGGACACGGTCACCACGCCCGCCGACAACGGCCGCACCCCGTTCCAGCGCGACCGGGCCCGGGTGCTGCACTCGGCCGGGTTCCGCCGGCTGGCCGCCAAGACGCAGGTGCACACCGCGGGCACCGACGCGTTCCTGCGCACCCGGCTCACCCACTCCCTGGAGGTCGCCCAGATCGCCCGGGAGATGGGCGCGCGGCTGGGCTGCGACCCGGACGTGGTCGACGTCGCCGGGCTGGCCCACGACCTCGGCCACCCGCCCTTCGGGCACAACGGCGAGGACGCGCTGGACTCGGTCTCGGCGGCGTGCGGGGGCTTCGAGGGCAACGCGCAGACCCTGCGGGTGCTCACCCGGCTGGAGGCCAAGGTCGAGGGGGCCGGGCTCAACCTCACCCGGGCCTCGCTGGACGCGGTGTCGAAGTACCCGTGGCCGCGCGAGCCCGGGAAGCGCAAGTTCGGCGTGTACCCCGACGACCTGGAGATCTTCCGCTGGCTGCGCGTCGAGGACGGCCCGCGGCGCTGCCTGGAGGCCCAGGTCATGGACTGGGCCGACGACGTCGCCTACTCGGTGCACGACCTCGAGGACGGCATTCACGGGGGGTACGTCCACCTGGCCCCGCTGCGCGCCGACGCGGGCGAGCGGCGGGCCCTGTGCGCCGACGTCGCCGCCGCGTACTCGCAGGAGCCGGCGGCCGACCTGGAGGCCATCCTGCTGGACCTGCTCGCCGACCCGGTGTTCGAGCCGCTGGACGACTACGACGGCAGCCACCGCGCGCAGATCGCCCTCAAACGGATGACCAGCGTGCTGACCGGTCGCTTCGCCGCGGCCGCGGTCGCCGCCACCCGCGAGCGCCACGGCCCCCGCCCGCTGCGCCGCTACGACGCCGACCTGCTGGTGCCGCCCCTGGTGCGCGCCCACTGCGCGTTGCTGAAGGGCATCGCGCTGCGCTACGTCATGCGACGTCCAGGATCTTCGCAGCGGTACTCCGACGAGGTGGAGCTCCTGCGCTCGCTGGTCGCCGCGCTGCTCGAGCGCGGGGACGACGGCCTCGACCCGGTCTTCGCCCCGATGTGGCGGGCCGCCCCCGACGACGCGGCCCGCCTGCGCGTGGTGATCGACCAGGTCGCCAGCCTGACCGACCAGTCCGCGGTGGCCTGGCACGCACGGCTGTCCCGGTCGTGAAAGGCTGGATCCATGGCTGATGGACGAACGTTTGTGATCGTCGGCGCGAGCCTGGCAGGCGCGAAGGCCGCCGAGACGCTGCGCGCCGAGGGTTTCGACGGCAAGGTGATCCTGATCGGCGAGGAGACCGAGCGCCCGTACGAGCGCCCGCCGCTGTCGAAGGCCCACCTACAGGGCAAGGAGGGCGCCCGCGAGAAGGCGTTCGTGCACGCACCCGAGTGGTACGCCGAACACGACGTCGACCTGCGCCTCGCCACCCGTGTCACCCACCTGGACCCGGCCGCGCACACGGTCACCCTCGACGGGGTGGACGAGCTGCGCTACGACAAGCTCCTGCTCACCACGGGCTCGCGGGTGCGCACCCTGGACGTCCCGGGCGCCGGCCTCGCGGGCGTGCGGTACCTGCGCACCATCGACGAGTCCGACGCCCTGCTGGCCCACCTGCGCGGTGCTGTTCCGGGGGCTGGGCCAGCCAACATCGTCATCATCGGCGCCGGCTGGATCGGCCTGGAGACCGCCGCCGCGGCCCGCGGGCACGGCGGCAACGTCACCGTCGTCGAGCAGGCCGACCTGCCGCTGCAGCGCGTCCTGGGCGACGAGGTCGCCACCATCTACGCCGACCTGCACCGCGCCCACGGCGTCGACTTCCGCTTCGGCTCCTCGGTCGCCGAGTTCCGCGGCGCCGACGGCCGCCTCACCACCGTCGTCCTCACCGACGGCACCGAGCTGCCCGCCGACATCGCCGTGATCGGCGTGGGCATCCAGCCCAACACCGAACTGGCCGTGGACGGCGGCCTCGCCGTGGACAACGGCATCCTGGTCGACGCCGGCCTGCGCACCTCCGCCGAGGACGTCTACGCCGCCGGCGACGTGGTCAACCTCCACCACCCCCGCCTCGGCCACCGCATCCGCGTCGAGCACTGGGCCAACGCCCTGAACGGCGGCAAGTACGGGGCCCGCGCGCTGCTCGGCGAGGACGTCGTCTTCGACCGCGTCCCGTACTTCTTCTCCGACCAGTACGACCTCGGCATGGAGTACTCGGGCCACGCCGCCCCGGGCGGGTACGACCGGGTGGTCTTCCGCGGCGACCCGGCCATCAAGGACGGGAAGGCCCCGGAGTTCATCGCCTTCTGGGTGCAGGGCGGCCGCGTGCTGGCCGGCATGAACGCCAACGTCTGGGACGTCACCGACGACATCCAGAACCTGGTCCGCGCCGGCCTCGACGGCACCGAGGTCGACCTGGCCCGCCTGGCCGACCCCGACGTCCCCCTGGCCGACCTCCTCCCCTGATCCCGGCCCGCCGGCGGCGGCCGCAACGGGCCGCCGCCGTCAGGATGCCTTCCTGCGCACCGTCGTGGTCGCCCGCGCCCCGGCGGCGCCCTTGCGCCCCACAGCTGCCGACCGGCGCACGGCCGCCGCCGCCCGCCGGGCGCCCCCCGCCGCTCCAGGCGGCGCGACGAGCAGCGGAAAGCGGCGCCCCCCGTGCACCACGACGATCTCCAGGCTGCAGCCGGGCAGCAGCGCCCCGACGTACCGCTCGAGCAGGTCAAGCGTGACGTTCGACGAGCGCTCGATGGCGGCGACGCGCGGCTGCGACACCCCGATCCGGTCGGCCACCTCGGCCTGGGTCAGCCCGGCCCGCTCGCGCAGCGCCGTGAGCCCGGCGGCCAGCCGCAGTTCCTCCTCGACCTCGGCCACGCGCGCTTCCGCGCCCTCCGCCGCCAGGACCCGGGCTTCCCAATCCTTCAGGCTCATCGCCGCCTCCTCTTCCGCATCGCCACCGGCAGCGACGCCTGATGCTCGCTGAACCGCTGGTCGGCCAGGGGCACGTTGATCTCGTACCAACCGGACCAGTTGCCGCTCTTGTCCCCGCCCAGCAGCAGAATGGCCCGCCGCTGCAGGTCGAACGCGAACAGCACCCGCACCTCGCTCCGGCCGGTCGAGCCCGGCCGCAGCTCCTTCATGTTCGCGTGCCGGCTGCTCTCGATCACGTCCACCAGCGGCCGGCCGAGGGCCGGACCATGGTCCCGCAGGACTCTGACCGCGGCGAGCAGCGCCTCGGCGTCCGCCTGGTCCAGTCCATCAGCCCATTTCTCGCAGTCGGGATGGAACTCGACGACCCACTCCCCTTCCCCCACCCCATAACAATAGCGTTATTCGAGAGGCGATGCCGGCCCCTGGGCGGCCCAGGGACTGGGTCCCGGTCTGGGTCTTTGGGCCCAGGATCGCGGGCCGGGCCGTCGATAGCGTCGCGGGGGTGGGGGCGCACCGCCTCCCTCGCCCCCGCCACCTTGGCGGCGGCCTACCAACGGGAGACTCGATGAGAACCCTTGGACGCCTGCCCCGCTCGCGCCGGCTCACGCTGGCCGGCATCGCGGTCGCCGTCGTCGCCCTGCTCGGCTGGTTCGCCACCGGGCCGCTGCACTCGGCCACGGCCGACGAGAAGCCGCTGTCGCAGGGCAAGCCGGCCACGGCCTCCTCCGTGGAGGGGCGCGCCTACCCGGCCTCGGCCGCGGTGGACGGGGACACCGGCACGCGGTGGTCCAGCGCGTTCGCCGACCCACAGTGGCTGCAGGTCGACCTCGGGGCGCCGGCCACCCTCGGCCGCGTGGTGCTGAACTGGGAGCGGGCCTACGCGACCGTGTTCACGCTGCAGGTCTCCTCCGACGCCACGACGTGGACGCAGGTGTACGCCACCCAGTCCGGCACCGGCGGCAAGCAGACGATCCCGGTGGCCGGCACCGCCCGCTACGTGCGGCTGACCGGCACGGCCCGGGCCACCGGGTACGGCTACTCGCTGTGGGAGTTCCAGGTCTTCGGCACCTCCTCGGCGCCCGCGACCGCGACGGTCAACCCGCCGGCCTCGCCGAGCGGCGCCGGCCCGTCGAGCGCGGGCCCGATCCCGACCGGGCCGGCCGCCGCCGGTTGGATCATGGCGCCCAACCCCGTCACGAACGTCAAGCCTTCGCACGAGATACCGCCGAACAAGGGTGGTTTCCACGAGTTCCAGGCGAACTGCTCGGTGAGCCGGACCAACCTCGGCGACGACCCGATCGTGTTCCCGAACCTGCCGGGCGCCTCGCACCTGCACACGTTCATGGGCAACACGACGACCAACGCGGCGACGACGATCGACTCGCTGGCCAAGGGGCAGACCACCTGCAAGGCCAAGGGTGACCTGTCCGCGTACTGGATGCCGACCCTGCTCAACGGCGACGTCGCCGTGAACCCGGAGGGCCCGCAGGTCATCTACTACAAGACCGGCGTCACCGACTACCGCAGCATCCGGCCGTTCCCGAAGGGCCTGCGCTTCGTGGTCGGCAACGCCAAGAACACCGACGCCGACAAGTTCCTCGCCGCGACGGAGAAGGGCTTCGAGTGCGGCGACAGCTACGAGAACAAGGACATCCCGAAGTCCTGCCCGGCCGATCGCAGCGTGAAGCTCAACATCCGCTACCAGGCGCCGAGCTGCTGGGACGGGCTGCACCTCGACTCGCCCGACCACCAGAGCCACATGGCGTACCCGATCGACAGCCACAGCGCCGCGGGCATGGTGTGCCCGGACGACCACCCGGTCGCCGTGCCGAAGCTCGAGTTCAAGATGGCGTGGCCGGTCAACGGCGACATGTCGAAGGTGCACTTCGCCAGCGGCGCCGGCCCGACCTTCCACTACGACTTCTTCAACGCGTGGGACGACCGGACCCTGGCCGCGATGATCAACGGGTGCATCGTGGCGGCCCGGCAGTGCGACGCCCAGGGCCACGACGGCCGCGACGACCAGCAGCCCGCGCCGTACGTGCTCAACAACAACTACCTGCTCCCCTGACCCACTCCATTCCCGGTGGGCGCCGCGTTCCTCGCGGCGCCCACCCTGGCGTATGGTGCGCCCGTGGGTGAGCGGCAGTGGATCGGGCTGACCGCGCTGGCCATCGGCATCGCGGCGGCGACCGTGGCCGTGCCCCCGCTCATCGCGCCCAAGCACAAGGCCGAGCCCGGTCCGTCGGGGTCGCCGTCGCCCCCGGTCCCGCCGCCGGCCCGGGGCAGCGCGGGCGCGCCGAGCTTCGCCCCGATCCACATCCAGGCCGAGGACCCGGGCAACGAGCTCACCGGCGGCGCCTCGCCCATCGCCTGCGGCACCTGCCGGGGCGGCAAGCGGGTCCGGTACCTGTGCGCCGAGTGCCGGCTGGTCGTGCGGGCCACCCTGCCGGTCGCCGGGCCGCGGGAGATCACCGTGTTCTACGAGACCGACGGCCACCGCAGGCTCAAGGTCAGCGTCAACGGCGGCCCGGCCCGCATCTTCGACGTGGACGGCCCGGGGTGGACGGTGCCACAGTCGTTCCGCTTCACCGCCGAGCTCCCGGCCGGCGAGCTGCGGCTGACCCTCTACAACGACGAGTCCCCGGCGCCGGACCTCGATGAGGTCATGATCGCCTGATTAGGCGCGGCTGAAATTCGGCTTAAGCGGCCGCGCCGCGCTTCGCCGCCTCGCCCGCCGATCGGTAGCGTTGCGCGATATGGGGACCGACCGCGAGGTGGCCGCGGCGGCGCTCGCCCGGGCCGTGCTCATCGGCCGCGCGGCGGCGACGATGTGCGCGGCGGCCGCCGGCCTGCTGCTCGTCGAGGACCGCTGGCGGATCGTCGCGGTGCTCGCCCTGGTCACGCTCCTCACGGCCGCGCAGGCCGGGGCCCTGGCCCGGTGGCCCTGGCTGGTCGCGCGGCCGCTCGCGGTGATCGCCGCCGATTTCCTGCCCCTGTTCGCGGTACTGGCCGTCAGCCACGGCGGCATCGCCTACTTCTGCTACTCCGGCGGCGCGGGCGCCCTGGCCGGCGTGGTCCTCGGCCTGCGCGCGCTGCCGGTGTGGGCCGTGCACGCCGCGATGGGCTTCGCCGTCGTCGCCGAGGTCCTGCGCGAGAACGAGCCCCCGGCCGACATCTCCGCGTTCGTGGCCCCGCTGCCGATGGCCGGCGCCCTGGCCGGCGTCGGCGCCGCCATGGCCACCGCCGCCCTGACCCGCCACCTGGAGCTCTCCCGCAGCCTGGTCGCCGCCGCCCAGCGCACGGCCGCCGCCGAGGAGCGGGCCCGGCTGGCCCGCGAGCTGCACGACTCGGTCGCCAAGACCCTGCGCGGCGTCTCGCTGGCCGCGCTCGCCCTGCCCTCCTCCCTGCGCCGCCAGCCGGCCCTGGCCGAGCACCTGGCCGGCACGGTCGCCGCGGGCGCCAAGGCGGCCGCCCGCCAGGCCCGCGAGCTGCTGCAGGAGATGCGCCTGGACGTGGCGGACCGCGACCTGGCCGCGGCCGTCGCCGAGATTTGCGCCGCGTGGAGCGCCCGCACCGGCATCCCGGCCCGCACCGACCTGGCCCCGGTCGACCCGCCCGTCGCGGTGGGCTACGAGCTGGCCCGCATCCTGCGCGAGGCCCTCGCCAACGCGGCCCGGCACTCGTACGCCGGCCGCGTCCACGTCCGCCTCGCCCCTGCCCGCCAGGGCGTGACCCTGGAGATCTCCGACGACGGGGTGGGCTTCGCCGCGCCCGGCGACCTGTCCCTCCTGCAGTCGGCGGGCCACTTCGGCATCGTCGGGATGGCCGAGCGGGCCCGCACGGTCGGAGGCCAGCTGTACATCGACTCGGCCCCCGGCGCCGGGACCACCATCACGGTCCGCGCCCCGCTGCACGCGGTCGTGGCCGCCCCGTGATCAGGGTCCTCGTGGTGGACGACAACCCGATCGTCCGCGGCGCGCTGCTCGGCATCCTGGCGGGCGACCCGGGCGTGGAGATCCTGGCCGAGGCGGCCAACGGCCGCGAGGGCCTGCATGCCGCCCGCCGCCTGCACCCCACCGTGACGCTGCTCGACCACCGCATGCCCATCGCCGACGGGCTGTCGGTGATCGGCACGCTCGCGCAGTACACCTCGGTGCTCGTCATGACCAGCGACGACGACCCGCAGCTGATCTCGGACATGCTGCAGCAGGGCGCCCGCGGCTACCTCGTGCACGGCGAGTTCGAGCCGCCGGAGCTGCTGCGGGCGGTCCACGCGGTGGCGTCGGGCCGCGGCTGGCTCTCCCCCATCGCCGCCTCGGTCGCCGCCTCGATGCTGCGCGACCAGCACCAGGCCCGCGCCCGCCACGCGGCCCGCCCCCGGTTCGGCCTGACCGACCGCGAGCAGGACGTGATGACCCTGCTCTGCCAGGGCCTGTCCAACGCCGCCATCGCCCACCGCCTGCGCCTGACCGAGAAGACGGTGAAGAACCACCTGAACCACGTCTTCGCCAAGCTGGGCGTCCGCAGCCGCACGGAGGCCGTGATCCGCTGGACCGCCCAGCTCGGCTGAGCCTGAACCCGGTCAGGCGGCCTTGCGCAAGGAATTCCCAGCGTGGGCCTGGCCCTCGATCAGACGCAGGCGGGCCGGGGCGGGCGCGGGCGCGGCCGGCTCCTCGTCCAGCCCGGCCGGGCGGCCCCAGCGCCACGGCGGGCCCTGGCGACCGGCGGGCGGTCGGCCCGGGTCGAGGCCCGGGCGGGACAGGGCGACGACGATCGCGTACCCGGCCAGCACGAACCCGTGGCTCACCAGCCGGGTCGTCTCCACCGTCCCGGCCAGCAGGTCGCTGGCGCTCAGCAGGGCCAGCAGCGCGACGAACGCGGTCAGCATCGGCAGCGCGCCGGCCGGCGTGCCCCGGCGGGTCGCGATCCAGGCGAAGCCGGCCCCGATGGCCACGTTCCAGGCCGCCGACTCGTGGAAGACGTGCCCGTAGCCGTGCACGTGGGCCGTCGTCGCCGCGGTGGCGGCCTGGGCGATGCCGAGCACGAACTGGGCCGCCCCGAACGCGCCGAGGAGCACCCGCAGCACCAGGACCAGGCGCTTCTTCGCGGCCGCCCCGGAGCGCTTCGGCGCGCTGAAGCCGGCCAGCAGCGCCTCCACCGGCGGCGGCGTGCCGGGCACCGGCTGCAGCCGCACGAGGCGGGTCACGGCCCGGGCCTCGCGCTCCCACTCCCGGCAGCCCGCGCAGCCCGCCAGGTGGGCGTCGACGAGCGCGGGCTCGATCGGTTCGTCCTCGCCGTCGATCCGGGCCGACAGCGCCTCTCGGTACAGCGCACACTCCACGGTTGGATTGTCGCCGCTCACGCCCGGTTGGTTCCAACCGCCGGCGCGATCCGCGCCTGGAGGAGCCGCTACGACCCCGTGCGCCGCAGCAGGTACGTGTCCATGACCCAGCCCTTGCGGGCCCGGGCCTCGGCGCGCACCCGCTCGATCTCGTCGATCACCTCGCCCAGCCGCCCGGCGACGAGGATCTCGTCGGGGGTGCCGAGGTAGGCGCCCCAGTAGATGTCGATGGGCTGGTCGCGGTACACCTGGCAGGAAAGGCCGGCGTCGAGCATGACCACCACGTCGTCGCAGTCCTCCGGCCAGCCCGCGGCCAGGCGGCGGCCGGTGGTGATGTGCACCGGGCCGGCGACCCGGTTGAGCGTCACCCGGTGCCGGGCGGTGAGGATCTGCACGCTGCTGATCCCGGGGATCACCTCGAAGGCGACGTCGTGCCCGGCCGCCCGGATGGTCTCCAGCACGCGGATGGTGCCGTCGTACAGCGCCGGGTCGCCCCAGGCCAGGATGCCCCCGGTGCCGCCGTCGGGCAGTTCGCGCTCGATCGCCTCGGCCAGCAGCCGGGCCCGCTCGTCCCGCCAGTCCCGCACCGCCCCGGCGTAGTCGGCGGCCTGCCGGTCGCGGGGCGGGTCGGGGATGACCACGGTGCGGTACTCGCCGGTGACGTACCGCGCCAGCAGCGCGCGGCGGGCCTCGGTCAGCTCCGCGGCGGCCTCGCCCTTGTCGAGCACGAAGAACGCGTCGGCGGCGTTCATCGCGTTGATCGCCTGGACTGTGACCTGCTCCGGGTCTCCGGCCCCGACCCCAATGATCAACACGGTGCGCATGACTAAGCAGGATAGGCCCGCGTCTCGGCCGCCTTCACCGCCGCCCACACTTCACGCCCCGGGGTCAGCTCCAGATGGGCCGCCGCGGCCGGGGTCACGTCGGCCGCGGCCGGCAGCGGGCCGTCGAGCCGGATGCGCAGGTTGTCGCCGTGCCGTTGGATCGCGGCGATCGTGGCCGGCCAGGCGTTGCGCGGGCTGCCGTCGGGCCGGGCCGGGTGCAGCGCCACCGCGGACGGCGGGAACGCCACGAACGCGTCGCCGTGCAGCGCGTCGGCGGCGGTGAGCGCGACCCCGCCGACGTCGACGGTGTGCCCGTCGGCGCGGCCCCGGTACAGGTTGAGCCCGACCAGCCGGGCCACGTACTCGGTGCGCGGCCGCGCGGTGATCTCGGCGGCGTCGCCCTCCTGCACCACGCCGCCGTCCTCGAGGATCACCAGCCGGTCGGCGAGCACCAGCGCGTCGAGCGGGTCGTGGGTCACGATCAGCGTGGCCCCCGGGTGCTCGGCGAGGTGCCGCTGCAGCTCGGCCCGGGTGTCCGCGCGCGTGCCGGCGTCCAGCGCGGCGAGGGGCTCGTCGAGGAGCAACAGGCGCGGCTGTACGGCGAGAGCCCGGGCCAGCGCCACCCGCTGGGCCTGCCCGCCGGAGAGCTGGCGGGGCTTACGCTTCGCGAGGTCAGCCAGCCCGACGCGGGCCAGCCAGGCCTGCGCCTCGGCCCGGGCGGCGCGCCGGTCGGCGCCCCGGCGGCGGGGCCCGAAGGCGACGTTGTCCAGCGCGCTGAGGTGCGGGAACAGCAGGTAGTCCTGGAACACCACGCCGATGCGCCGGCGCTCCGGCGGCGTCCAGACCCCCTCGGCGGGCCGGTCGAGGTCGCCGCCGTCGAGCGTGATGTGGCCCTCGGTGAGCGGGGTGAGCCCGGCGAGCGCCCGCAGCGCCGTGGTCTTTCCCGCCCCGTTGGGCCCGAGCAGCGCGACGACTTCGTGGCGGTCGATGGCGATTCTGGCGTCGAGGCCGAAGGCCCCTCGCTGGACGACCAGGTGTGCGTCGATCATGCCGTGATCCACCGATCCCGCAGCGAGGCCAGGATCGCGACGGAGACGGCCAGGAGGATGAGGCTCAGCACGATCGCCGCCTGCAGGTCGGTTTCGAGGGCGAGGTACACCTCGAGCGGCATCGTCCTCGTCCGGCCCGGGAAGCTGCCGGCGAACGTGATCGTCGCCCCGAACTCGCCGAGCGCCCGCGCCCAGCACAGCACGCCACCGGCCGCGATGCCGGGCGCCACCAGCGGCAGCGTGACGTGCGTGAACGTGGTCCACCGCCCGGCACCGAGGGTCGCCGCGGCCTCCTCGTAGCGGCTGTCGGCCCCGCGCAGCGCCCCCTCGACCGCGATGACCAGGAACGGCATGGCCACGAACGCCTCGGCCAGCACCACCGCGGTCGTGGTGAACGGCAGCGTGATCCCGAAGGTCCGGTCCAGCCACTCCCCGAGCAGCCCGCGCCGGCCGAACACCAGCAGCAGCGCCACCCCGCCGACCACCGGCGGCAGCACCAGCGGCACGGTGACCAGCGCCCGCACCAGCCGCCGCCCGGGAAAGTCGACCCGGGCCAGCAGCCAGGCCAGCGGCACTCCGAGCACCAGGCACACCAGCGTGGCCAGGGTGGCGCACACCATCGACAGCCGCAGCGCGGTGAGCACGCCCGGCTCCACCAGCCGCTGCGGCAGCGTCGTCCACGGCGCCCGGATCAGCAGCCCCGCCAGCGGCAGGACGAGGAACGCCAGGCCGAGCCCGGCGGGCACCAGCAGCGCGGCCGGTACCCGCCGGGAACGGTCACGGCGCCTGGAAGCCGGCATCCGACAGCACGCTCTTGCCCTTGTCCGACAGCACGTAGTCGACGAAGGCCTTCGCCCCGCTCGCGTTGGGCGCGCTCTTCAGCACGACGATCGGGTACTCGTTGATCGCCCCCGACGACTCGGGGAACTCGACCCCTTCGACGGCACTCGCGGCGGCCTTGGCGTCGGTGCGGTACACCAGCGCCGCGTCCACCTCGCCGAGCTTCACCTTCGACAGCGCCGCCTTGACGTCCTGCTCCAGCGTGACCGGCGTGAGCTTGACACTGGCTTTGTCGAGCGCCTTCTTGGCCGCCGCGCCGCACGGCACCTGCTCCGCGCACAGCGCCACCTTCACGCCGGGCTTGGTGAGGTCGGACAGCCCCTTGACCCCCTTCGGGTTCCCCTTCGGCACCGCGATGACCAGCTGGTTCTTCACGAACGTGGTCGGCGACCCGGACCCGTTGCCGGCGTCGGTGACGGTCTTCATGTTGGCCGGGGCCGCCGAGGCGAACACGTCGGCCGGCGCACCCTGGTTGATCTGGGTGGCCAGCTGCGAGCTGCCGGCGTAGTTGAACGTCACCTTCGTCCCGGGGTTCGCCGCCTCGAAGTCCTTGCCGATCTTGTTGAACGACTCGGTGAGCGAGGCCGCCGCGAACACGGTGATGGTCCCGGTCACGCCCTTGGACTCGCCGCCCGGGGCCGGTGTGTTCGTCTTCGCCGGCTCGTTGTTGCCACACCCGGCCAGCCCGACCGTAACGGCCAGGAGCGCCGCCAGCGCCGCCCGCTTCATAGAGTCCTCCCCTTGTCAATATTGTCCGCTTTGTCCGCTCTATCGGCGCAGGCCGCCACGACGGCGATCGACTTGATCACCTAGGTCTTGGCAGCGCGCTCGACCACGACGGTGGTCGACTTGATCACCGCCACCGCGAGCGAGCCGACCTGCAGGTCCAGCTCGTCGGCGGCCTCCCGGCTCATGAGCGACACGATCCGGAACGGCCCGGCCTGGATGTCCACCTGCGCCATCACCGTGTCCTTGACCACCGCGGTGACGATCCCCCGCAGCCGGTTGCGCGCCGAGGACCCTTCGAGCCCCTCGACCTCCGCGGCCCGGTCCCGCGCGAACGCCGCGAGATCCGTCCCGGCGATGACCCGATGCCCGTGCTCGTCCCGCCCGGCCGGCAGCCGCCCGCCATCCACCCAGCGCCGCAACGTATCGGCGCTGATCCCGAGCAGCTCGGCCGCCTCCCCGATGCGAAAGTTGGTCACGATCGGAAAGCCTATCCCGTGCAGTTGCAGGGATAAAACGCCGAAAGGTCTCGCATCTGCCCAAGGAAAGCCGCCTGAGGCATGATAGGGGCATGGCACAGCGGTGGCCCGAGGTCCTGACCCTGCTCGCCGGCGTGGCCGGGCGAGCCGGCGGCCCGGCCCGCATCGTGGTCGCCGGCCCGGACCCGTCGGCCGTGACCGAGACCACGGCTCGCCTCGCCTCGGCGCTGCGCACGCGGCCCAGCGCCCCCGACACCGTCACCATCGACGGCAGCGGCACCCCCGTCGAGCTGACGATCTGGCTCCGCACGTCCCGGACGTCCCCCACCGCCGACTCGGCCGACGTCGTGGTCGACCTGCACGACCGCGACTGGCCGGTGGTCCGTCACGTGAACCCGGCCCTGCTGGACCACGCCAGCTGGTATCTGCGCGAGTCCCGCGCCTTCTTCGGCATCCGGGCCGCGACCTGGGACGCCAAGTTCGGCGACGACGCGCCCGCCTACGCCGCCGCTGTGCGCCGGGCCGCCATCCCCCGGGGCTCGACGGTCCTGGACGCCGGCTGCGGCACCGGCCGCGCCCTGCCCCCGTTGCGCGAGGCGGTGGGCCCGACCGGCCGCGTGCTGGGCCTGGACCACACGCCGGAGATGCTGGAGGTCGCCCGCAAGCACGGCGAACCGCTGCTCATGGCGGACGCCCGCCACCTGCCCTTCGCCGCGTCGGCCCTGGACGCCGTCTTCGCCGCCGGCCTGATCATGCACCTGCCCAGCCCCGCGGACGGCCTGCGCGAGCTGGCCCGGGCCACGGCGGAGTCGGGCCGCCTGGTCCTGTTCCACCCGACGAGCCGGGCCGCCCTCGCCGCCCGGCACGGCCGCACGCTGCTCCCCGACGACCCGCTGTCCCACCACCGGCTCGAGGCGTTGTGCGCCGCCACCGGCTGGACGCTGACCGACTACGACGACGGCGGGACCGTCTTCTTCGCCCTGGCGCGCCGCACGGGGTGATCGTGCGGCCGGACACGCAGGGGCGCCGGGTGGGTCAGACCGCGACCAGCAGGCCGCGCCCGGACAGGAAGTCGCGGGCCTTGCGGGCATCGGGCTCCGGCAGCAGGGTCCAGGGCAGGACCAGCACGCCGGCGCCCTTCACGACCACGATCCAGAACTCGCCGTTGTCCTCGACGCGCTCCACGCTGGACCATCGGTAGGTGGCGCGCAGGCTCGGGGTGCGGACGCGGGCCACCTCGTCGGTCAGCTCGTACGTCGCGGTCTCGACGAAGACTCCCGTGCGGGCCTTGCCCGCGGCGCGGGTCAGGACCCACGGGCCGACCAGCAGGGTCACGCCCGGGGCGAGCAGGACGCCGGCGCCGACCGGGGTGCCCAGGGCGAATGCGCTCATGCCCGCCGCGGCCAGCCCACCGCCGACCAGGCGCCATGAACGCAGGGTGCCGCGCATCCGGGCCTTCACCGACCTGCGCGTGCGGCCGCGGTCCGGTTGGACCGTCAGGCTGATGTGCATCGCTCCCCGTTCATCGATTGCTGCCGCGACAGTACGCCATCGCCGATCCGTCTCCCGCGCGGCACCCGAGCCCCGGAGCGCGAGCCGAAGACGCCCGCGCGCTGCCCTCGGCGAAGGCCGCGGGGAATCCGGGGCGCGGGCCGGCGGCGCACCGGTCAACAGTGGCCAGCGTGGATGCCGCGGGAGCGACGGCGGGGAATCCGCGGCGCGGCCGGCGGCACACAAGTCAACGGTGACCAGCGCGGATGCCGCGGGGGCGGCGGCCGGGAATCCGCGGCGCGACCCGCCGAAGGCTCAGATCCCGTCCGCCGGGGAGCCGACGGTCCAGTAGACCTGGTTGTAGTCCTGCAGCTCCAGCCGATCGCCCGCGGCGCGGTAGGTGGTCACGCCGCAGTTGGCCGGCGCGCCGCCCTCCGGCCACGACTGGGCCTGCGAGTAGCTCCAGCCCTCGAGCAGGAACCGGAAGCAGCGCAGCGTCCCGCCGTGGGTGACCACCATGATCTTCTGGCCGGCGTGGTCGCGGGCGATGGCGTTCAGGAACATGTGCACGCGGCCGGTCACGTCAGCCAGGCTCTCGCCGCCGGGCGGGCGGGCCATAAAGCCGCCGAAGGTCTGCCAGTATTCGCTCAGCCACGGGAACGCGGCCTCGGCCTCGGCGGTCGTCATGTCGTAGGCGAAGCCCGGGTCGCGCTCGCGGATGAACAGCTCCGGCTTGACCCGCATCCGCGAGCGCTCGACCTCGGGGTAGGCGTCGAGGATCGCCGCGGCGGTCTGCTCCGTGCGGGCGTAGCCGCTGGTGAACACGTAGTCGAAGGCGCCGAACCGGGAGCGGATGGCCTGGCCGGTCTGCGCGGCCTGCTTGCGCCCGTCCGGCGTGAGCTCGATGAGGTGGTCCGGCACGCCCCGCACGACCTGCCGGGCCGCGTCGTCGGCGAAGTACACACTGCCCTTCTTGGCGATGTTGCGGGCGGACTCCGCGTGGCGGACCAGCACGAGCAGGGCGGGAGTCGAAGCGGTCACCTATGACTCGTACTGCTCTTGCGGCACCGGTATCAAGGTGACCTCGGACACCTCGATATACGGAATCGCCTCGCCGTTCACCTGGTCCTGCAGCTCGCGGCTGCTGTACTTGCCGACGATCCGCAGCCACTGCTGGTCGGCCAGCCCCTCGGGCAGGTCCCCGCCCAGCGCCACCTTCACCGGCCGCGCGTCGGCCGCGCAGCAGCTCACCATCATCCGGGCCAGCAGCCACGAGTCCTGCGGGCCGCGCATCGCGAAGCCGGTGAGCTGGATGCGCCGCTCGCCGAGGGAGGCGCCCCGGTCGAACACGGCCCGCGAGGCGTAGTCGAGCATCGGCAGCGCCAGCGGGTCCCCGGCCGGCAGCGGCGCATACTCGGACCTCGCCGTCACCGCCGACCCCGACCGCCCGGCCGCGTAGGAGCCCAGCGCCGGCGGCGCGAAGAGCAGCAGCCCGAGCACGGGGGCGAGCAGCAGCCAGGCCACCTTCGGGCCGCCGTGCCCATGCCCGTGGCCGTCGTCGTGCTCGTCGTGCTGGTCCGCGGACGCGCCGCGCCCCCGCAGCTCGTACCACAGCGTGAAGGCGCCCGCGACGACGAGGATGACCCCGGCGACGACGAGGTATGGCTGCAGCCCCGGCTTCACGTAGTTGAGATACTGCCCGGTGAGCGACGCCCGCAGCACCGCCCCGCCGACGAGCAGCAGGATCACGGCCTGAGCCTGTTTGTTCACAGCAGCACCGGTCCGAGGAGCGCGGAGACGAGGATCCCCATCACGAAGGTGGCGGGGGCGAAGCGCAGCGCGAAGCGCCGGCCGAAGATCCCGGCCTGCATCGCGAAGAGCTTCAGGTCGACCATCGGGCCGACGACCAGGAAGGCCAGCCGGGCCGTCATCGAGAACTGGGTGAGCGAGGCGGCCACGAAGGCGTCGGCCTCCGAGCAGATCGACAGCACCACCGCCAGCAGCCCGAGCACCAGGATGGCCAGCAACGGGTTGGCCGCCACGTGCTCGAGCCAGCTCTTGGGCACCACCACGGCGATGACCGCGGCCGACGCTGCCCCGATGACGAGGAAGCCGCCGGCGTGCAGCACGTCGTGGCGCACCGATGCCCAGAACGCCGGCCACTTGCCCATCCCGTCCAGGTGGGCCCGCGACGGTATGCGCAGCCAGCTGCCCTTGCCGAACGCCTGCCAGAGCCAGCCCATGAGGCAGGCGACGACGAGGCTGGCCACGGCCCGGGCGACCACCACGCGCGGCTGGCCGGGAAAGGCGACCGCGGTGGAGATCAGCACGACCGGGTTGACGGCCGGCGAGGCCAGCAGGAACGCGAACGCGGCGGCGGGCGTGACTCCGCGGCTGACCAGGGCGCCGGCCACGGGCACCGACGCGCACTCGCAGCCGGGCAGCACGACGCCCGCGACGCCGGCCGTCGGCACGGCGAGCGCCGGGTGCCGCGGCAACGCCTTCGCGAAAAAGGACGGCGGGACGAAGACGGCGATGATCGCGGAGAGCACGACGCCGAAGACGAGGAACGGGATCGCCTGGGTCAGCACGGAGACGAACACGGTGAGCCAGGTCTGCAGCGCCGGCGAGGCCAGCGAGCGCATGATCGGCCCGCGCAGCACGACGACGAGCACGAGCAGGACGGCGAGCACCTCGACCGACCCGGGCCGCCACCGTTTCTGCGGCGGTGCGGCCTCGGGAGGGGACTGGGGTGGGTGCTCGGTCAGCGTCACGCCCAGGAGGCTACCGCGCCGATTGGTGCCGTCTCGATGAAGCGCCGACGAACACTTCGGAGAGTGAGCGATGTCCGCCTCACCGGCGTGTGCCCTGGCCAATGGCGCGGTCGAGCTTGCGCCGGACGGCCGGGCGGTGGTAGCGGTCTTCGACCCTCGCCGGGCTGGTCGCCGACAGCGACGACCGGCCCGGCGGGTTCAGCTTCTGATGATCAGCAGCCGGGAAGGCGCTCGATCAGGTACCGCTCGACCTGGTCGATCGAGACCCGCTCCTGGGCCATCGAGTCGCGGTCGCGCACCGTCACCGCGTTGTCGTTGAGCGTGTCGAAGTCCACCGTCAGGCAGAACGGGGTGCCGATCTCGTCCTGGCGGCGGTACCGCCGGCCGATGCCCTGGGCGTCGTCGAAGTCCACCGTCCAGCGCTTGCGCAGCTGGGCCGCGAGGTCGCGGGCCTTCGGCGAGAGGTCGGCGTTGCGCGACAGGGGCAGCACGGCCGCCTTGACCGGGGCGAGCCGCTTGTCGAACCGCATGACCGTGCGCGTGTCCACCGAGCCGCTGGTGTTCGGCGCCTCGTCCTCGTCGTACGCCTCGAGCAGGAAGGCGAGCACCGCGCGGGTCAGGCCGGCCGCCGGCTCGATGACGTAGGGAACCCAGCGCTCCTTCTTCTCCTGGTCGAAGTACGACAGGTCGACGCCGGAGTGCTTGGAGTGCGTGGTCAGGTCGAAGTCGGTGCGGTTGGCGATGCCCTCGAGCTCGGAGAACTCCTGGCCACCGAAGCGGAAGCGGTACTCGATGTCGACCGTGCGCTTCGAGTAGTGGGAGAGCTTCTCCTTCGGGTGCTCGTAGTAGCGCAGGTTGTCGGTGGAGATGCCGAGGTCGATGTACCAGTTCCAGCGCTCCTGCAGCCAGTACTCGTGCCACTGCTCGTCGCTGCCGGGCTCGACGAAGAACTCCATCTCCATCTGCTCGAACTCGCGGGTCCGGAAGATGAAGTTGCCCGGGGTGATCTCGTTGCGGAAGCTCTTGCCGATCTGCGCGATGCCGAACGGCGGCTTCTTGCGCGCGGCGCCGGCGACGTTGTTGTAGTTGACGAAGATGCCCTGCGCGGTCTCGGGGCGCAGGTAGTGCAGGCCCTCGTCGTTCTCGACGGCGCCCAGGTAGGTCTTCATGAGGCCGTTGAACATGCGCGGCTCGCTGAAGGTGCCCTTGTTGCCGCAGTTCGGGCAGTTGATGTCGCCGAGCACGAAGGGCTTGCCCGCGCCGTGCTTCTCGACCCAGGCCTCCTCCAGGTGGTCGGCGCGGAAGCGCTTGTGGCAGGAGGCGCACTCGGTCAGCGGGTCGACGAACGCGTCGACGTGGCCGGAGGCGACCCACACGTCGCGGGCGAGGATGACGGCCGAGTCGAGGCCGACGATGTCGTCGCGCTGCTGGACCATCGTCTTCCACCACTGGCGGCGGACGTTGTCCTTGAGCTCCACGCCGAGCGGACCGTAGTCCCAGGCCGAGCGCGTGCCCCCGTAGATCTCGCTCGACGGGAAGACAAAGCCGCGGCGCTTCGCGAGGCTGACGACGGAATCGATGCGATCTGCGGCCATGGTTCCTCCTCGGCCTCACGGCGACTGGCTGTCGGCAAGGCAGGTTGTCGTGGTTTGTCCAAATAAGGAAAATGCGGCAAACCGTCAAACGTCACCATCGACGGTACGGTTACGCCGGGGCGAGCCGCTTCAGATTAACCGTCCGGGTCGCCCTGCTCGCCGCGCGGTCGGGCTAATCGATCCCGCCGCAGATCTCGAAGCGGCTGCCGGACTGTTCCATGAGGTACTGCTGCGTCTCCCACCGGCCGCCGGTGTGCTCGATGCGCACGACGACGGTGACCGTGTCGGCGATGCTCACGTCATCGGCGGAAACCCGGTAGTCGATCACCGGGGAGCTGCCGTAGTGGTCCTCGAACCAGCCGATGGAGTGGGTGCGCTGCTCCCGCGCGCACAGCTGCCTGCGGGCCACGGTGAAGTTCTCGTCACGCACGGCGACCAGGTAGGTCTCGACCTCGGAGACGACCTGCTTCTTGGCGACGCCGTCCGCATACGGCACCAGAAGCACGACGCCGACCACCCCGCCGACGCAGCACAGCACGACGACGAGCGCCCCCACGACCAGGCTGATCCACAGTCCCCGCAGGTCCCGGTCGCGCGGCGGCGAGACGAACGGGGCGAGCACGCCAGGGCCGCGCGGCGGTGGCGGCACCTCCCCGGGCGCCGGCCACTGCGGCTGGGGCGGCATCATGTGATCAGCCTATCCAACGTCAGGCGCGGTCACTCGCCGCGACCGTCAGCCGGCCACCGGGTTCGCACTCGGCCAGCACCTCGAACGCCGACGGCTCGTCGAGCGCCTGGGCGAGCAGCGGCGTGGCGTGCACCTTCACGTCGAAGTTGGACAGCGCGCGGCGGTAGGAGCCGACCGATTCCCACTCGGTGACGATGCTCCAGTGCGCCGGGTCGTCGAAGGCCCGCCCGAGGCGTCCCCGAAGGTACCCTGGGCACGCCGCCAGGGCGGCCAGCGCGGCGTGCGCGCGCCCGACGAAAGCCTCATCGGCACTGTCGACGACGAACCTGGTCATCACGAGCATGCCGCCGAGCATACGGAAAGGATCCCGCCCCATGCCCGAGCGCATGCTGATCCGGCTGGCCCGGCTCAACAAGACGCTGGCCTTCCTGGCCACAGCCGTGGTCGTGTTCCTCGGGCTGCTGCTGCCCGGCATCGTCGGCGCGGCGGTGCTGGTGGTGCTGGCCGCGGGGCTGGCGTGGGTGCAGTACATGACATGGCGCGTCACCCCCGCGCCGGTGCGGGTCCCCCGATTGCTCATTCTCGCGCTCGTGGTGGCGGCCGCCATATACAAGGCAAGTTGACAACGATTCCCATTATCAGGCACGCTCGGAGTGTGGTTCTCCAGGTCGAACGGGCGGTCGTCGCCTACGATGGCCGGCCCGTGCTCGATAGGGTCTCGCTCAGCGTGCGGGCCGGCGAGGTGGTCGCCATCCTCGGCGCCAACGGCTCCGGCAAGTCCACCCTCGTCAAGGCCTCCATGGGGCTGGCCCCGCTGGCCGGCGGCGAGGTCCGGCTGTTCGGCACCCCGCTGAAGCGCTTCCGCGGCTGGCACCGCATCGGCTATGTGCCGCAGCGCGTCGGCGCCGGCAGCGGCGTGCCGGCCACGGTCGGCGAGGTGGTGGCCGAGGGCCGGCTGGCCCGGCGCGGCTTCCTGCGCCCCGCCTCCGGCGCCGACCGGCAGGCCGTAGAGGATGCCCTGACCGCGGTCGGCCTCGCCGATCGCGCCGGCGAGCCGGTCTCCGTGCTCTCCGGCGGCCAGCAGCAGCGCGTGCTCATCGCCCGCGCCCTGGCCGGCGGCCCGGAGCTGCTGGTGCTGGACGAGCCCACCGCCGGCGTCGACGCGGTCAGCCAGGAGCTCTTCGCCGGCTGCCTGCGCCGGTTCGTGACCCAGGGCGGCACGGTCGTCTTCGTCGCGCACGAGCTGGGCCCGCTGCGCCCCCTGATCAGCCGGGCCGTCCTGGTCAGCCGGGGCGCGATCGTCCACGACGGCGCCCCGCCGGAGACCGACAACGACCACGTGCACCCGCACGCCGCGGCGGCCTGAGCGCGCCGATGGGCATCTTCGCGTACGACTTCATGATCCGTGCCCTGCTCGGGGCGCTCATCACCGGCGCCGCGGCCCCGGCCATCGGCGTCTACCTGGTCCAGCGGCGCCTGTCGCTGATCGGCGACGGCCTCGGTCACGTCGCGCTCACCGGCGTCGGGCTCGGGCTGCTGCTGCACCGCTCCCCCGTCATCATGGCCGTCCTCGCCGCCGCGGCCGGCGCCGTGATCATCGAGCTGGTCCGCGAGCGGGGCCGCACGTCGGGCGACATCGCCCTGTCGATGCTCTTCTACGGCGGCATCTCCGGCGGCGTGGTCCTCGTCAACCTGTCCGACGCGCAGAGCAGCCGGAGCCTGGTGACGTACCTCTTCGGCTCTCCCCTGACCACCAGCCGGCAGGACCTGAGCGTGATGCTGATCCTCGGCGTCGCTGTGCTGGCCGTCGCGCTGCTGCTGCGGCCGTGGCTCTTCGCGGTGTGCCACGACGAGGAGTACGCCCGCGTCTCGGGTCTCCCGGTGCGCACGCTGAACCTCATCCTGGCGATCACCACCGCCGTCACCGTCACCGTGGCCATGCGGGCCGTCGGGCTGCTGCTGGTCAGCGCGCTCATGGTGGTGCCGGTGGCGACCGCGCAGCAGATGACCCGCGGCTTCCGGGCCACCATGCTCACCGCCATCGGCCTCGGCCTGCTCGTCTCCGGCGGCGGCGTGTGGCTGTCGACCGCGATCGACACCGGCCCGGGCGCCACCGTGGTGCTGCTGGCCATCGCCGGCTTCTTCGCCGTCACCGTCGGGGTCGCCGCGCTCCGGGCCGCCCGCGGCGCCCGCCACCGGCCGGAGCCCGCCGCCCTCGACGACGTGGCGAGCGACGCGCATGCCGGCGCCTGACGGCTACGAGGCGGCCGGCGAGCTGCTGCGGGCGCTGTCGGCCCCGCTGCGCATCCGGATCGTCACCGAGCTGGCCGGCGGGCCGCGCTGCGTGCACGAGCTGGTCGAGTCCCTGGCCGTCACGCAGCCGCTGGTCTCGCAGCACCTGCGCGTGCTGCGCGGCGCGGGGGTGGTGCGCGGGTCGCGGCGCGGGCGGGAGATCGCATACTCGCTGATCGACGAGCACGTGGCCCACATCGTGGCCGACGCCGTGAGCCACGCCCGCGAAGGGCACTGAAGGCCCTCGAGATGGCCGCGCCGTGGCGGCGCGGCCATCTGCGAGGCGGTGGGACTGCGTCAGAAGCGGCGCCGGACGTCCTCGGCCTCCGAGTGGCCCGGGGTCCAGTCGGACGTCCACTCGCCCGCGGCGGGCGGGGCCACGACGCCCTCCTCCAGGCCGAGGTAGCGCCCCTGCAGCACCCGCTTCGCCGCGGACAGCTCCACGGAGTCGGCGTTGTCCCACAGGTCGCGCAACAGCGCCTCGGCCCGCAGCGTGGCCTGCCGGCAGAACAGGTCGGCCAGCTCCACGCCCTCCGGCCGCGCCTCCAGCTCGGTGCGGGCCTTCACGCAGGCGGCCGCCATCGCGAACAGCTCCGCCCCGATGTCCACGATCCGGCCGAGGAAGCCCTGCTTGTGCTCGAGCTTGCCCTGCCAGCGGGCCATCGCGTAGAAGGTCTCCCGGGCCAGCCGCCGGGAGGCCCGCTCGACGTAGCGCAGGTGCCCGGCCAGCGGGCCGAAGTCCGCATAGCCGCTGGGTAGCTGGCCCTTGCCGGCCACCAGCGTCGGCAGCCACTTGGCGTAGAAGGCGCCCGCGTTGCCGGCCGCCTTCGCCTTGCGGCCGAGGCCGGCCTCGGGGTCGATGATGTCGCCGGCCACGGAGAGGTGGGCGTCGACCGCCTCGCGGGCGATGGCCAGGTGCATGATCTCGGTCGAGCCCTCGAAGATGCGGTTGATCCGCAGGTCGCGCAGGATCTGCTCGGCCGGGATGGCCCGCTCGCCGCGCGCGGCCAGGGACTCGGCGGTCTCGTAGCCGCGGCCGCCGCGGATCTGCACCAGCTCGTCGGCGACCTTCCAGGCCAGCTCGCTGGCGTAGAGCTTGACCAGCGCGGCCTCGATGCGGATGTCGTTGCGGTTGTCGTCGGCCAGCCGGCAGGAGACTTCGAGCATCGCCTCCATGCCGTAGGTCGAGCCGGCGATGAAGGCGATCTTCTTGGCGATGGCCTCGTACGTGCCGATCGGCCGGCCCATCTGCACCCGCTCGGCGGCCCACTCGCGGGCCACCCCGAGGCACCACTTGCCGGCCCCGACGCACATCGCGGGCAGCGACAGGCGGCCGGTGTTGAGCGTGCTCAGCGCGATGCGCAGGCCCTGGCCCTCGCCGCCGATGACGTTGGCCGCCGGGACGCGCACGTCGTGGAAGCGGGTGACGCTGTTCTCCAGGCCCCGCAGGCCCATGAAGGCGTTGCGGCGCTCGATTGTCACGCCCGGCGCGTCGCCGTCGACCACGAAGGCGGTGATGCCGCCGCGGTGCCCCTCGCTCTTGGGCACCAGCGCCATGACCACGAACAGCGTGGCCAGGGTGCCGTTGGTCGCCCACAGTTTCACCCCGTTGAGCAGGTAGTCACCCTCCGGCGTCGGTACCGCGGACGTGCGCAGGTTCGCCGGGTAGGAGCCCACCTCGGGCTCGGTGAGCAGGAACGCCGACACCTCGCCGGCGGCCAGCCGGGGCAGGAACTCCCGCTTCTGCTCGTCGGTGCCGACCAGCTTCAGCGGCTGCGGCACCCCGATGGACTGGTGCGCCGACAGCAGCGCGCCGATCGCCGGGCTGACCGAGCCGGTGAGCATGAGCGCGCGGCAATAGTCCAGGTTGGTGAGGCCCAGCCCGCCGTACTTCTCGTCGATCTTCATGCCGAAGGCGCCCAGCTCCCCGAGGGAGCGCAGCACCTCGTCCGGAATGCGAGCGTCACGCTCGATCTGCTGGCCGTCGACCTCGGCCGAGAGATACGCGGCGAGCTTGGCGCGGAACTCCGCACCGCGCGCCTCGGCCGCCGGGTCGAGCTCCGGCAGCGGGTCGATGAGATCGAGGCGGAACCGGCCCAGGAAGAGCTCCTTGCCGAAGCTGGGCTTCCTCCACTCGGTCTCGCGACTCTCCTCGATGACCTTGCGCGCCTCCCGTTCCGCGCGCACCGACGTGGAAACCATGGCCACCCCCAGGTGATCGGGCCTACAAGCCAGGTTATTACCCGCGGGTAGGGTGCGCTATGCCTCAGCCGAGCGAGCGGGCCAGCACGGCCGCCGCAACCTCGGATGGCGCCTGATCGGGAATCCAGTGACTGATGCCCGCAAGCGGGACGAACCGGTAGTCCGCGGCCACGTGCTCGGCGCAGGCGCGGGCCGCCGTGGGGCCGACGGCCAGGTCGCCGTCGCTCCACAGGTACGTCGTGGGCACCCGGCACGGCCCGAGCCCGGCGAGGTCGAGGGGGCTCATCGCGCGGTACCAGTTCAGCGCCGCGGTCAGCGCCCCCGGCTCCAGCAGCGGCCGCACGTAGGCGTCGACCGCCTCGGCGGACAGGCCCGAGCCGTCGAACAGCCGGCGCAGGCGCCGCGCGTCCTCGGCCAGCAGGCGCTCCTCTGCCACGCCGGCCTGGCGGAACAGCTTGATGTAGCCGAACCGGGCCTTCTGGTCGGGATCGGTCGAGGTCGCGTGGGCACTGGCGTGCGGGTGCGGCAGCGACACGGCGGTGAGCGTGCGCACCCGCTCGGGGTGGCGCAGGGCGACGTGCCAGGCGCACACCGCCCCCCAGTCGTGCCCCACCAGGTGTACCGCGGCAACTCCCAGCGCGTCGAGGACCGCCACCACGTCCAGGGCGCACTCCGTGATCCGGTAGGCCTCGACCGCCTCGGGCCGGGCCCCCGGCGAGGTCCCCCGCTGGTCGAGGGCGTAAGTGCGCAGGCCGGCCGCGTGCAGGTGCGGGGTCACCGCCGCCCACTCGCCGCTGTGCTGGGGGAAGCCGTGCAGCAGCAGGACCGGCGCGCCGCCCTCGGGCCCGCCCTCGACCACGTCGAACGTGAGGCCGCGCGCCGTGATTTGCATGACCCGAGCCTACGGGCGAAGGAGATTCACTGTTACCTTCAGGGAACAACTGCACATCCGACAGGGGAGCGCACAGCGCTGAGAGTGTGACCGCCGGACCACGGCGGCGCAGACCCTCGAACCTGATCTGGGTAATGCCAGCGCAGGGAGTTCGGTCACCTCACGCCAGTCGTCACGTCGTCCATCCGTGGCCACGTGGCGTCGCGACTCCTTCTGGTTCCTCCCGCGGCAACGCTGTCAGCGCCCGCGGCACCCCGAACTAGGAGGCATCCACCAATGCAGACCCGTTGGCGCACCGTCGACATCGTCGTGGCCGCCGTCATCGCCGTGGCCTTCGCCGCCGTCTTCTACGCCTGGAACAACCTGTGGGAGGCGCTGAACGGCTTCGCCCTGCCGTGGCGCGCCGCCATCTACGGCGTGTGGCTGATCCCCGCCGTGCTCGGCCCGCTGGTCGTGCGCAAGCCCGGCGCCGGGCTGTTCGTCGAGCTCGTCGCCGCCGTCATCTCCGCCGTCATGGGCTCGGCCTGGGGCCTCAGCGTCCTCGTGTCCGGCCTGGTGCAGGGCATGGGCGGCGAGTTCGGCTTCGCGGCCACCGGCTACCGGCGATTCGGGCTGGTCAACGCCGTGATCGGCGGCGCGCTGGCCGGCACCGGGGCGGCGCTGATGGACCTGGGCGTCCTGCCGTACCTCCCGCCGATGACGACCGGCCAGCGCTGGACGTACGCGATCCTGGTCATCGTGAGCAGCGCGGTGATCGCGGGCGCGGGCAGCTGGGCCCTGCAGCGGGCCCTTTCCCGCACGGGCGTGCTCGACCGCTTCCCGTCGGGCCGGGAGCGCGTCGCGGTCTGACGCGCCGAGCCATGGGTTCCGTCGAGTTTCGCGGGTTCGGCTGGCGGCACGCCGGGCGCAAGGCCTGGGCCGTGCGCGGCTTCGACCTGCGCATCGAGCACGGCGAGCGGGTACTGCTGCAGGGCGCCTCGGGCGCCGGCAAGAGCACCCTGCTCGCCGCGCTCGCCGGCCTGCTCGCCGAGGACTCCGGCGAGCAGGAGGGCGAGGTGCTCGTCGACGGCCGCCCGGCCCGCGAGGCGCGGGCCGGGACCGCGATGGTGTTCCAGGACCCGCAGACCCAGCTGGTCATGCGCCGGGCCGGCGACGACGTCGCCTTCGGCCTGGAGAACCGGGGCGTGCCGCGGGCCGAGATCTGGCCGGCGGTCGACGCCGCCCTGGCCGCCGTCGGCTTCCCGTACGGCCGCGACCGCGACACCGCGGCGCTCTCCGGCGGCGAACAGCAGCGGCTGGCCATCGCCGGGGCCATCGCCTTGCGCCCCGGCCTGCTGCTGCTCGACGAGCCGACCGCGAACCTCGACCCGGAGGGGGCCCGGCTGGTGCGCACCGCCGTGGCCAAGGCGCTGCTCGACCTCGACGCCACCATGGTGCTCGTCGAGCACCGGGTCGAGGAGGCGCTGGCCCTGGTCGACCGGGCCGTCGTGATCGGCGAGCACCCCGACGCGGTGTGGGCGCCCGGTGCCGCGCTGCCGGCCCGCAAGGCGGCCGCCGCGCCGGGCGGGCCGCTGCTGCGCGCGCAGGGGCTGGTCCTGCCGCACACCGGCGCGGTCGTCGACGAGGAGGTGCTGGCGGGCCAGGCCCTCGCGGTCGAGGGGCCCAACGGCGCCGGCAAGACCACCCTGGCGCTGCTGCTGGGCGGGCTGACCCGCCCGGCCGGCGGCCGGGTGGCGGCCACCGCCGAGCTGGCCGGCCGGGACGCCGCCCGCCCGCCGCACCGCTGGCGGGCCGCCCGGCTGGCCGGTCGGATCGGCTCGGTGTTTCAGAACCCGGAGCACCAGTTCGTAACCGGCACCGTGCGCGAGGAACTGGCCCTGGGCGGGGCGTCCCCGGCCGCCGTGGACGAGCTGCTGGCCCGCCTGTACCTGGACAAGCTGGCTCTGGCCAACCCGTTCACCCTCTCCGGCGGCGAGCAGCGGCGGCTCAGCGTGGCCACCGCGCTGGCCGCGGCGCCGCGGGTGCTGGTGCTCGACGAGCCGACCTTCGGCCAGGACCTGCGCACCTGGCGGGAGCTGGTCACGCTGCTGGCCGACCTGCGCGACGAGGGCCGGGCGCTGGTCCTGGTCACCCACGATCCGCAGCTGGTCGACTCGATCGGCGACCGCCGCCTGGAGCTGACCCGGTGAGCGCTCGGGAGAGCGGCGTCGTGAGCGGCCCGGAGAGCGGCGGAGAGGCCGTCGTGAGCGGTCCGCAGCGCAGCGCAGCGGCCGGCGGGTGGCTCGCGCGGCGGGACGCGACCGCCAAGCTGCTCGCCGCGTTCCTGGTCACCGCGGCCCTGATGACCAGCCTGGAGCCGGTCGTGGCGCTCACCGTCATCGGGGCGCTGCTGGCCGCGCTGCCGCTGACCGGGATCGCGCCCGCCGTGCTGTGGCGGCGCGGCTGGCCGCTGCTGGCCTCGGCGGCCGGCGTCTTCGCCTTCGCCGTGCTCTTCGGCGAGCGGCACTCCCCCGTCCTGGCCCACGTCGCCGGGCTCGACATCCGGCGGGACGCGGTCGGCTACGCGCTGCGGCTGCTCGCGGTCGCGCTGCCCGGGATCGTGGTCTTCGCCACCATCGACCCGACCGACCTCGCCGACTCGCTGGTCGCGCACCTGCGGGTGTCGCCGCGCTTCGCGATCGGGGCGCTGGCCGCGCTGCGCCTGGCGCCGTTGCTGGCCGAGGAGTACCGGCTGATCCGGTTGGCCCGGCGGGCCCGCGGTACCCGCGCGGGGCCCTTCTCGACCCTGTTCGGCCTCCTCGTGGCGGCCATCCGGCGCGGCATCCGGCTGGCCACGGCGATGGAGGCCCGCGGCTTCGACCGGGCCGGCCCCCGCACGATCGCCCGCGAGACCCGTTTCGGCTGGCCGGATGGATTGGTGGTGGTCGCTGGGGTGGCAATTGCCATCACGGTGATCGTGCTGAAGTTCGCGTACGCATAGTCGTATCGCTACCTGTTGTTCTCCAACAACGTCGAGGGTCGGCCGTGAGGACCACCGCGAGCGAAACGGAGCCTTCCTTCATGGGCCACGGCCATCACCACCACCACCACGAGGACATGCCGCACACCACCGGTGACGTCCCCGCGGTTCTCGACGCTTCGATCCCCGACAGTGAGCTCTCCCCCGGCGACGTCTCCCGCCGCGGCTTCCTGCGCCGCGCCGGCCTGCTGGGCGCGGCCGCCGCCGCGGGTGGCGCGCTGGCCAACGCGGGCGTCGCCCACGCGCACGACGACGACCACGACCACAACTTCGACGGCGCGGACCGCCACGGCCACAGCCGCCCGACGTTCAACAACTACAAGTGGCTGGCCGGCGACCACCACATCCACACCCAGTTCTCCAGCGACGGCATGTACCGCCCGGGCGACCAGGTCAAGCACGCCTCGGCCTACGGCCTGGACTGGATGGTCATCACCGACCACGGCACGGTGCAGCACTCCAAGATCGGCGTGGAGAAGGTCAACCCGCTGATCCGCGCGGCCCGCGCGGACTACAAGGACATGCTCGTCTTCCAGGGCCTGGAGTGGAACATCCCGCAGGCGGAGCACGGCACCGTCTTCGTGCACCCGGGGGCCAACGAGGTCACCGTTCTCAAGGAGTTCGAGAACACCTTCGACGGCTCCGTCGTCGGCGCGGTCGACCCCACCGCCGTCACCGAGGCGCTGGCCATCGCCGGCATCAAGTTCCTCGGCGACCAGGTCACCAAGCGGCGGGTCCAGGACGCGCTGTTCCTGGCCAACCACCCGGCCCGCAACGGCATCGACTCGCCGCACGAGATCCGTGGCTGGCGCGACGCCAACCCGCGGATCGCCATCGGCTTCGAGGGCGCCCCCGGCCACCAGGCCGCGGGCATCGCCAAGCCCAACGGCGCCGGCGCCGGCCGCGGTTTCTACGAGAACGCCCCCAACGCCAAGTCGTTCCCCGGCTTCCCGCTGGAGAGCTACCGCACCTGGGGCGGCTTCGACTGGATGACCGCGACCGTCGGCGGCCTGTGGGACAGCCTCCTCGCCGAGGGCAAGACCTGGTGGATCACCGCCAACTCGGACTCGCACGTGGTGTACGAGGAGACGGCGGCCCGCCCGGCCAACACCGACTTCGCCAAGAACGGCTACCACTTCGACCCGGTCTACGGGCAGCCGACCAGCCTCACGCCCGGCGACTTCTGGCCCGGCTACTACAGCCGCACCCACGTCGGCTCGCGCAACTTCAGCTACGCCGCGGTCATGGACGGCCTGCGGGCCGGCCGCGTCTGGGTCGACCACGGCGGCCTGATCAGCGGCCTTGACGTGCAGGTGCGCGTGAAGGGCAGCCCGGTCGGCGTCACCCTCGGCGACTCGCTGGTGGTGCGCCGCGGCCAGAGCGCCGAGCTGGTCATCAAGATCAACCTGGCCAACACGCCGAACTGGGCGAACTTCGTGCCGACCCTGGCCCGGGTGGACGTCATCCGCGGCGAGGTCACCGGCGCGGTGAGCGACCAGGACTCGATGAAGGCGCCGAACACGAAGGTCGTCAAGAGCTTCGAGGTCAACAAGTCGACCGGCATCGTGTCGTTCACCTACGACCTCGGCCCGGTGGACACGGCGTTCTACGTGCGCCTGCGCGGCACCGACGGCAACCGCACCGCCCCGGGCTACCTCGGCGCGGCGATCGACCCGGCCGGCCCGGCCATCGACGTCCTCGGCGACGCCGACCCGTGGAAGGACCTGTGGTTCTACGCCAACCCGATCTGGGTCTACACGCGGTAATGACGCGGTTCCCCGACGTACAGGCGGCCGACCATCACATCCTGGCGGCCGGCCGCCCCGCGTTCACGTACTTCGACGGCGGCCAGGTCGCCGTCGGCGCCGAGGCGGACCCGCCCCCGGAGGGCGCCCGCCAGGTGCTGTTCGAGGGCGCGGAGCAGCTCAAGGGCACGATCGCGGTCGCGGCCATCCTCGACGGCTCGGCGATCGAGAAGGTCGTGATCCTGGGCGGCATGGCGGCGGTGCCGGAGATGCTCGTCGACACCCGGGACTTCGTCCGGCCGATCTGGCGGGACGGCGTCCTGACCCTGGTGACCCAGTTCGCCCGCAACGGCGTGCTGGTCCCCTTCGAGCCGCCGAACAACCGGCCCTGCTGCACCGATCACTAGTTCGTGGGGCCCGCCGTTTCGCGGCGGGCCCCTATTAGGCTTCGGGCATGCCGAGGGACCACGTGGACGCCGTCGTCGACGAGTGGCGCGCCCGGCTGCCCGACGTGGTCGGCCCGCCGATGGAGCTGGGCGAGCGCATCCACCGCCTGGCCGGCCGCCTGCAGGAGGTGGTCCGCACCGAGACCGCCGCCGCGGGCCGCACCCCGGCCGAGTTTGACGTGCTCTCCGCGCTGCGCCGGGTCGGGCCGCCCCACGCGCTGAAGCCCTCGGAGCTCGCCTCCGGCCTGCTGCTCACCTCCGGCGGGATCAGCAACGTGCTGCGCCGGCTGCAGCAGGACGGGCTCATCGAGCGCGCCGCCGACCCCGACGACGCCCGGGTCGCCTGGGTGCGGCTCAGCGAGCGCGGGGTGCCGGCCGCCGAGAAGATCGTGCGGGCGGTGACCGCGGCGCAGGCCCGGCTGTTCACGCCCGCGCCCGCGGCGCTGGTCGCCTCGGCCGCCGACGGGCTGCGCGAGGTGCTGATCGCGCTGGGGGACACCGCCAAGGAGGACGACTGATGTTGCAGCGCTACGACGAGCGCAACGCCGGCCTGCGGTACTGGGTGAATGGCGCCCTCCGCCACCGCGACGAGCCGGGCATCTCGCCCTTCGACTCGGTGGTGCAGGGCGGCGACGCGGTGTGGGAGGGCCTGCGCCTCTACGACGGCGGCATCTACGGCCTGCACCAGCACCTGGCCCGGCTGCGCCGCTCGGCCACCGCGCTGGGCTTCGCCGGCATCCCCGCCGACGAGGACGTCATCGCCGCGCTGCGGGCCACGCTGGCCGCCAACGACATGCACGACGGCGTGCACGTGCGCCTGACCCTGACCCGCGGCGTGAAGGTGACCAGCGGCATGGACCCGCGCCTCAACCGCGACGGCTGCACGCTCATCGTGCTGGCCGAGTTCAAGGCCCCGGTCTACGACACCGGCGGTCTGGCCCTGATCACCAGCAGCGTGCGCCGCCCCGGCCCGGACGTGCTCGACCCGCGCATCCACCACAACAACCTGCTGAACTCGATCCTGGCCAAGATGGAGGCCAACGTGGCCGGGGCCGACGACGCGATGATGCTCGACGCCCGCGGCTTCGTGGCCGAGACCAACGCCACCCACCTGTTCGCGGTGGCCGAGGGCCGGCTGCTCACCCCGCGCGCGGTGGCCTGCCCGGAGGGCGTCACCCGGGACACGGTACTGCGCATCGCCCCACTGCCGGTCGAGGTCCGCGACCTGGCCCAGGTGGAGATGTACACGGCCGACGAGGTCTTCTGCACCGGCACCATGGGCGAGATCGCGGGCGTGGTGACGATCGACGGCCGCCCGATCGGCTCGGGCAAGGTCGGCCCGGTGACCCGGCAGATCGCCGAGCTCTACCGCGACCACGCCCGAGCCAACGCCATCCCCCTTTGACATCCTCTCCGTCCTAAAGGACCCGGTTAAGGCACTGCGCGGGCCTTCACCCCCGGCCTGAAGGCCGGAGCACTGGCCCGCATTCCGGTAGCGGGACGCGGCGGGTCAGCCGCTGATGAGCGTGAGCGTCAGCGTGCTGGTGTAGGTGCCGGTCGGCGAGGTGTCGGGGATCCACAGCACCATGTCGGCGCCCACGTGCTGGGTGCCGAGGCCGCTGCCGCCGGGCGCGCCGGCCAGCAGGGACACCCCGGCGAGGCCCAGGCTGCCCGGGACCTGCATCCTGGGCGCGATCGCGGGCCCGGCCACGGGGATGCCCTCGGCGTCGCTGCCAGCCGCGACCAGCGCCGGCTTCCAGCCGAAGTGCGCGGCGGAGACCGTGGTGGCCCCGTTGACGAAGTCGGTCGACTGCCCGCTCAGCGTCCAGCCGGGCTGGCCGGGGCGGGAGTCGGCGACCGAGATGCCGGACAGCGAGCCGGTGAAGACCCAGGCGTGCCGGTGCCCGGTCGGGTCCGTGCCCTGCGCCGGGTGGCCGCCCGGCGCGCCTGGGTCGAGCTGCCGCAGCTGCACCGCGGTGCCGCCGGCGACCTGCAGCGCCACGGCGCCCTCGTAGGGGGCCGTCTCGTTGTTGGCGTCGAGCGGCACCCCGGCCCCGGTCACGCCGCCGGTGGCGGCGCAGCTCGCGAGGACGGACACGTCGACGGCCGGGTCGGCGTCGTGGAGCTTGCGCAGCTGGTCGAAGCCGGCCGCGACCAGGTTCGGCGGCAGCGGGGCGTAGCCGAGGTTCTCGACCTGGGCCTGGCCGGCGCACAGCGTGTAGTGGAAGAAGTCGACCAGCGTCTGCCGCTTCGCGGTGTACAGCCGGTGCTCGTCGGCGCCGCTGCCCGTCGGCAGGATGGTGTACGTGTACGACGCCAGCGGGTACACCCGCGGGTCCGTCGCGGTGTACAGCCGGCTCAGGTCCGCCGTGAGGTAGTCCGGCGAGGCCGGATCGGCGTTGACCTTCGCGTAGGTCAGCGAGACCGAGGTGGCCTGCGGGGTTGGCGCCACGAACGCGCCGGACGCGTTGCCCACCGAGGCCACCGGGTAGCCGGCGGCGAGGGGGTACGGGTACTCGTCGTAGCCGATCGCGCCGTTGATCGACGCGATCTGGTTCATCACGCCGTCGGAGCCGACCGCGGGGATCGCGTTGCCCTGCCGCGGGAAGTACTCGGTCGGCACGCTCGCGCCGGCGAAGGGCCCCCAGAGCGCCGGGAACCGGTCGGCCAGGTAGGAGGTGAGCTGCCAGGTGGCGCCGGAGCCCTCGGTGTGCAGCACGGGGATGATCGGCAACGACGGCAGCTCCCGCCCGCCGTTGTCGGCCGTGATCCGCGGGTCGTTCCAGTTGGTGATCTGGTTCGTGAAGATCCTGGCGAGGGTGTCGCCGGAGAGCTTGAGGTCCCGCACGAGCGCGCCGCCGACCACCACGTGGTACGGGAACGCGGTGGCGCTGCCGACCAGCGGCATGTATGCGAACGGCCGCCCGCGGCTGGTGTCGTCCATGCCGGTGAGCGGGTCGCGGCCCCTGAACGGCAGGTCGCTGACCGCGAAGTCGTTCACCTGGTTTGCGAAGTCCTGGCGTCCGGCCGCCGAGCCGAGCGAGGTGTAGACGACCTGCAGCCCCTTCGGATAACCGTCGGCGATGAACGTGTTCATCGCGTTGGCCGCCATCGAGGATCCGGTGCCCTCGATCCGGACGTGGGAGGCGCCCCACGCCGTGCCGCCGGCCGCCGTGACGACGGACGTCAGGAGTAACGACAGTGCTGCTGCGCTCGCCGATCTGCGCATGTGGGCCCCCCATCCACTTCATCGAAGGAGACGATTCGACCGCGGGCGCGCGTCCCATCGGTGCTCCGATGGGAAACAGCCGGGAAACGCCGGACACGTGTCCGGCGCGTCTCAGCCCTGGGGCGGGATGCGGTGCGCGGCCAGTTCCTCGTACAGCGGCCGGGCCCGATCCACCAGCGACCGCAGCCGGTCCGGCACCTCCGGCGGCGCCGGGTCGTAGGGGGCGAACCCCGTCGAGCGCTCCACCGCCGAGTACCAGTGCGGCGCCCACACCCCGTCCGTGGACCGCCGCCCGGCCGGCCAGGAGAGCATCGCCGGGGCCCAGGACAGGCCGAGCGCCGCGCACAGGGCGGACAGCGTGCCCGCCGGGGCGCGCAGCACGTCGGCGGCGTCGACCACCGGGCCGCCGTGGGCGCGGAAGATCTCCACCTGTTGGGGGTACCCCAGATCCGCCAGCGTCGGCTCCCCGCGCACCTTCGCGTAGGAGGCCACCACGTGCGCCGGGTCGCGAATCAGGTACGCGTTGGCCACCTCGGCCAGCCAGTCCCGGCCCACCTGCGGGAGCAGGTGATGGGTCATGTGCTTCTGGTAGTACACCCGCGCCCCGACCGGCCCGAGAAGCCCGGCGACCGCGTCCTGCCAGCGGCGGGGCTGCGAGGCGAGGATCTCCTCCCGGGCCGGATGGTCCAGGCCGGTCTCCCGCAGGTAGTGCGCGTACAGCGGCTCGTCGACCACCACCGTGTCGGGCCGGGCACCGAAGCTGCGCATCATCGCCGTGGAGATGTTGCGGGGGCCTGACCACATCGCGACACGCACCGTCATGGTCCAGGAGGGTAACCCACCTGCCGTTCCGCCCGTTTTACTCGCGTATAGCACGAAATCCTGGCGCGCGTCGATGCGATCCACTCGGCGTTGCGGCGCTTACTGTCGAGGGCGGAGCCCTGCAGTGCGCCCGCCCCGCCACCAGGCTTTCTGGAGACCGACGACGGATCGATACTGCGCGGGAAGGAAGGGGCCGGTCGATGGACCTGCTGATCGACGTGCGAGTGGCGAGGCGAGATTCGACCGCGACACTGGACCGCACGGTGCGGCTGCGGGCCGAACCGGGTAGCGCGGTCGCCGACCTGATCGCGGCCCTGCTGGGCCTGCTCGACCCGGCCGACCGGCCGCAGCAGACGACGTGGGCCTGGCTGATGCGGACCGGCCGGCGCCTCGACCCCAACCGTCCCGTGGGTGATCAGGGCCTGCGCTGCGGCGACGCGATCCTGCTGGCCTCGCCGGAGCTGCGCCCGGAGCGCCCGGAGCGGGCCGAGGAGCACCGCTTCGAGCTGCTGGTGGTGGCCGGCCCGGACGCCGGGACCTGGGTGCCGCTGCCGCCGGGCGAGTTCGTCATCGGCACCGACCCGGCCGGCGACCTGGTCCTGTCCGACGCCACCGCCGGGCGGCGCCACCTGCACCTGGGCATCGGCAGCCATGAGGTGGCCGCCACCGACCTGCGCTCCCCCGCCGGCACCCGGCTGGACGGCGCGCCGCTGACCGGGACCGTGACGCTGACCGGCGGGCAGCTGCTGCGCCTCGGGGCGACGCTGATCGCGGTCGACGAGGTGCCGGCGGATCCGCCCGCGCCCAAGGGTCCGCCGCCGGCCGTGTGGCTGCCTGTGGTACCGCAGCCGCAGAAACGCCGCCGTCTCGCGCTGCGCCGCCGGGCGGCCGATCCCGCCGCCGAGTTCGCCGCGGCCATGGACCGGGCCGAGGCCGACGCCGCCATCAAGCACCGGGCCGTGGTGCAGGCGCGGCGGGCCGTGGTGCAGGCGCGGCGGGCCGAGGCGCCCAGCGTGGCCCACCTGGCCCGGGCCGCCGACCGGCAGGAGAAGCCGGCCCGCCGCCCCGACGACCAGAACTTCCTCACGCTGCGGGTGGCGACCGAGGACCAGCCCAGCCGGCTGCGCTTCGAGCAGGCGCCCACCACCGGCGACTTCGATCCCGCGCACCGACCGGATCGCGGCGCTGCGGCAGCGGTACGCCCTCGACCCCGACGTCCCCGTCGAGGCCGACCTGCGCACCCTCGGCGCGCTGGGCGCCACCGGCACAGACGAGACCCGCCGGGCGGTGCTGCGCTCGTGGATCGTGCAGCTGGCCACCCTCGTCGGCCCCAACGACCTGGCGCTGGTCGTGCTCACCACGCCGGACGAGGCCGAGCACTGGACGTGGACCGGCTGGCTGCCGCACACCCGCACGCTGACCAGCGCCTTCGCCCCCGGCGCGCGCACGGTGGCGGCCCGCGAGGACGACCGCCGCCGGGTGCTGGCCCTGGTCGAGGCCCTGCTGCGGCAGCGGCGGCTGGGCCGGCACGCGATCGCCGAGCAGTTCACGCCGCACGTGGTGGTGGTGCTTCCAGACCCGGATTCGGTACCGCACGAGTCGCTGGCCCGCCTCGTCGAGGACGGCCCCCGGGGCGGGATCAGCCTGCTCACGGCCGCGCCGGAGGCCCTGTCGCTGCCGCCCGGCGTGGTCGCCCTGGAGGGCGAGGGCATCGCCGCCGCGGTCGCCGACCGGGTCGCACACGCCCTGGCCGCCACCCGGGACGCGGCCGGCAACGCGGCCCCGCGCCTGGCCCCGCTGGGCGAGGTGCTCAGCCTCGGCGGCGAGCCGGCCCCCAGCTCGATCGTGAAGCGCTGGGTGCCGTCCACCCGCGATCGGGGCCTGGCGGCGCCGATCGGGCTCGGCAGCACCGGGCCGGTCCTGGTCGACCTGCGCCGCGACGGCCCGAACGGGCTCATCGCCGGCGCCCCCGGCTCCGGGCGGTCCTGGCTGCTGCGCTCCTACCTGGTGGGGCTGGCCGCGACGTACCCCGCCAACCGCCTCACCTTCGTCCTGGTCGACCCGGACGGCACCACGTTCGGCGAGTGCGCCGACCTGCCGCACACCGTCGGCGTCTTCACCGGCGACGACGGCTACCGGGCCCGGCGCGTGCTGATCTCACTCGGCGCCGAGGTGCGCCGCCGGGAGGGGGTCCTGCGCCGGCACGCGGTGAAGGACATCGTGGAGATGGAGCGGCGCCACCCGGCGGCCGCCCCGGCCAACCTGCTCATCGTGGTGGCCGAGCTGGCCGCCGCGCCGCCGGACTTCGTGACCGGGCTGCGCGAGCTGGCCCGGCGGGGGCGCCCCGCCGGGGTACACCTGCTGCTGTCCACGGCCCACCCACACGGGCTGGTCGACGACGACCTGCGGGCCGAGGCGCCGCTGCGCATCGCGCTGCGGGTGGACGAGGAGCAGGACAGCCTCGAGGTCCTCGAGCGCCCGGACGCCGCCCACCTGTCCCCGCTGCTGCCCGGCCGCGCGTTCGTGCGGGCCGGCGCGGCCGAGCCCGAGGCCGTGCAGGTCGCCTACGGCGGCGCCCGCTCGCCCGCCGACCGCGCGCACGGCCCCACGCTCGTGACCGAGTGGCGCTTCGAGTCGGGCCTGCACATGCCCGAGCCTTCGCAGCCCGAGATCGCCGAGCGAGCGCCCGGGTCGCAGCTCGTGCCGGTCGACGGTGAGATCACCGACCTGCGGCGGCTCGTGGCGGCCATCACCGCGGCGCACCGGGAGGCTCGGGTGCCGGATCAGCCGCGGGCCTGGCAGCCGCCCATGCTGCCCACGTACGAACTGTCGGAGGTATCGGACAAGCTGGCGGCCGCTACGGCCGGCACCGGCGCCGACGAGGTGCGTTCCCTGGGGTCCCGGGCGGCATTCTCGGCGCCGATCGGGATGGTCGACCTGCCCGGCTCGCAGGCTGTGCAGGTGTGGCCGCTCGACCTCGACGAGCTGGGGCACCTGCTGGTGTACGGCCCGGCCGGCGCCGGCAAGACCACCCTGCTCAACACGATCGCGGCCTCGTTCGGGCGGCGCTTCGACGGGGCGGCCCTGCGGGTGTACTGGGTCGACGCCGCCGACGTGCCGGCCGCCACCGCGCTGCTGGGCACCATCGGCGAGCTGGTGGCCGAGCGCACCGCGCTGGCCGAGCACGACGGCGCCCGGGTGCTGGTGCTCGTCGACGGGCACGACCCGATGCTCAACGACGCCCTGACCCTGGTCGCCGCCGGCGGCAAGGCGGTCGGCGTGCACCTGGTGCTGGCCACCGAGCAGCGCAGCGCCGTGCCGACCTCCCTGGCCCGGCTGATGTCCGGCCGGATCGTGCTGCGCTCCGGCGGGCGCGGGCTCGTCGAGGGCACGATCGAGCTGCAGGTGGCCACGGCCCCGCACGGGGCGCCGGCGGTGAAGCCCACGACACCTTCACAACGCCCCCGCCAGTTGCAGCTGGAAGTCTGAGTACGCTGAAACATCGTGCAGACCAATGGTGACTATCGCGCGGGCTTCGCATGCTTCGTCGGCCGGCCCAACGCCGGAAAGTCGACGCTGACCAACGCGATCGTCGGCCAAAAAATCGCAATCACTTCGCCCAAGCCGCAGACGACCCGGCACACCGTGCGCGGGGTGGTGCACCGCCCGGACAGCCAGCTGGTGCTGGTCGACACGCCCGGCCTGCACCGCCCGCGCACGCTGCTCGGCGAGCGCCTCAACGACCTGGTCCGCTCGACCTGGAGCGAGGTCGACGTGATCGGCCTGTGCCTGCCGGCCGACGAGGAGATCGGCCGCGGCGACCGGTTCATCAGCGGCGAGATCGCCGAGCTCAAGGCGACCCTGGTCGCGGTGGTCACGAAGACCGACCTGGTCGACAAGGCCACCCTGGCCCGGCGCCTGCTGGCCGTGCAGGAGCTGGGCGAGTTCGCCGACATCGTGCCGGTGAGCGCGGTCTCCGGCGCGCAGATCACCACCCTGGTCGACGTCATGATCGGGCATTTGCCGCGTTCGCCGCAGCTGTACCCGGACGGCATGCTCACCGACGAGCCCGAGAACGTCATGATGGCCGAGCTGATCCGCGAGGCCGCCCTGGACGGGGTCCGCGACGAGCTGCCGCACTCGATCGCCGTCCTGGTGGAGGAGGTGCTTGCCGAAGAGGGCGGCCTCACCCGCGTCTACGCCGACATCTACGTCGAGCGCCCGAGCCAGAAGGCGATCGTCATCGGCCACCAGGCGAGCCGGCTCAAGCAGGTCGGCACCCGGGCCCGCCGCGAGATCGAGGACCTGCTCGGCGGCCGGGTGTACCTGGACCTGCACGTCCGCGTGGCCAAGGACTGGCAGCGCGACCCGAAGCAGCTGCGCCGCCTGGGCTTCTGATGTCCGGGTCGGGCTTCCGCGGAAAGCTGTACCGGGATGACGCCGTCGTGCTGCGCGTGCAGAAGCTCGGGGAGTCCGACCGCATCATCACGCTCTTCACCCGCCACCACGGCCGCATCCGCGCCGTCGCGAAGGGGGTGCGCCGCACCACCTCCAAGTTCGGCGGGCGGCTGGAGCCCTTCGGGCACGTGGACGTGCAGCTGCTGGAGGGCCGCACCCTCGACGTGATCAGCCAGGTCGAGGGCGTCGACCTGTTCGGGCGGCGGTTCCTGGAGGACTACTCGCGGTACACCCTGGCCAGCGCCATCGCCGAGACCGCCGAGCGGCTCACGCCCATCGAGCAGGAGCCGTCGCAGCGGCTCTTCCAGCTCACGCTGGGCGCCCTGCGCGCCCTGGCCAAGGCCGAGCACGCCGGCGGCCTGGTGCTGGACGCCTACCTGCTGCGGGCGATGAGCGTGGCGGGCTGGGCGCCGGCGCTTCGCGAGTGCGCGGTGTGCGGCACGCCCGGACCGCACCGCGGCTTCTCGATCCCGGCCGGCGGCGCCGTCTGCCCGGACTGCCGCCCCCCTGGCGCCGCCCACCCGGCGCCCGCGACCATCGAGCTGATGAGCGCCCTCGCCGAGGGCGACTGGACCATCGCCGACGCCGCCCCCGCGGCCCAGCAGCGCGAGGCCAGCGGCCTGGTCGCCGCGCATCTGCAGTGGCACCTGGAGCGGGCACTACGCTCGCTTCCGCTGGTCGACCGCGATGAACGACCCCTGCGAAAGGAACGCTCGTGAGCAACTTCCGCCCGCCGTCGCAGCATCCCAGCGGTGCCCGCCCGCCGGCGCTGCCGAAGGAGGCCATCCCGCGGCACGTGGCGATCATCATGGACGGCAACGGCCGCTGGGCCAAGCAGCGCGGTCTGCCCCGCACCGCCGGCCACACCGCGGGCGAGGCGGCCCTCTTCGACGTGATCGAGGGCGCGCTGGAGCTGGGCGTGAAGTACATCAGCGCCTACGCGTTCTCCACCGAGAACTGGAAGCGCTCCCCGGACGAGGTCCGCTTCCTCATGAACTTCAACCGCGACACGATCCACCGCCGCCGCGACCAGTTCCACGAGATGGGCATCCGGGTCCGCTGGGCCGGCCGCCGCCCCCGCCTGTGGCGCTCGGTCATCAACGAGCTGGAGTACGCGGAGCACCTGACCCGCCACAACGACCTGCTGACGTTCACGATGTGCGTCAACTACGGCGGCCGCGCCGAGGTGGCCGACGCCGCCGCCCGCCTGGCCGCCGACGTGGCCGCCGGGCGCCTCAAGGCCGACCGCATCTCGGAGAAGACCTTCGCGCGGTACCTCGACGAGCCCGACCTGCCGGACGTGGACCTGATGGTCCGCAGCTCGGGCGAGATGCGCACCTCGAACTTCATGATCTGGCAGGCCGCCTACGCCGAGTTCGTCTCGGTCGACACCTTGTGGCCCGACTTCGACCGCCGCCACCTCTGGTACGCCTGCGAGGTGTACGCCAAGCGGGACCGGCGCTTCGGCGGCGCCATCCCCAACCCGGTGGTCCCGACCCTGACCACCTGAGATTCGCTGGCTTTGTCCGGATAAATCCGGCGCCTGGGGGCGCCAGATTTATCCGACTTATCAGCAGGTTCGGCACGTTGCCCGGCATGCTGCGACCAACCCGATAAGTCGGGCGCTGGCGCGCCACGACTTATCGGACATTTCACGATTTTTCGGCGTACGCGGCTTAGGTTCTATTCCGGACCGCGTATTCGGAGATCGTCGAGCGGCTCGACCACGCGCCGCGTGTGCCGCCGGCCGCCGGCGTTGTCGATGAGGTTGTCCAGACCTGCCCTGCCGACGTGCGCTATCAAGTCGACCACGCGCCGAGCATGTCGCCGGCGTTGTTGATGAAGTGCCCAGACCGGCCCGACCGACGTGCGCTATCAAGTGCTTCGCTGCGTTCGCGCCATGTGCACGATGGGACGGATGCCCCGTCGGGCGAAAAGTCCGAAAAATCCTGATGCCGCCAGGCATCGGGATTTTTCGGCTTCGCGCTCTGTCGGTCCTCGACCGTGGCGTCCGGGCTGGCTTCGCGCTCTGTCAGTCCTCGACCGTGGTGAGGACCGTGGCGTCCGGGCCGGCCAGGTGGATGGGGGCGGCCGGTGAGACGTCGCGCACCGCGGCGTGCCCGGCCGGGTCCAGCGTGGACGCCTCCGTCACCACCGCCGCCGCCTCGATCTTCGTCGCGCCCGACGCCACCGCCGAGGCCACCGCGAGCTGCAGGGCGGTGAGCGAGAGGGACGCCAGCGCCACCGAGGCGGCGTTGTAGGTGCGGCCGTCGCCGTCGCGGACCGCGGCGCCCTCCACGGCGCCGATGCGGGCGCGGGCCGCGCGGGCCAGGGTCACCAGCTTGGCGTCCTCGGCGGTCAGGTCAGGCATCGGCGTGTTGCCTCTCGGTCTCGTGGCTGGGCTGCTGTTCGTCCTCCGGGTCGGCCCGGCGCACCAGCAGGGTCTCGATGCGGTTGCGGCGGCCGGTGGCGCCCTCGGCCACCAAGACCAGGCCGCCGACGACGGCCCTCGCGCCCGGGATCGGCACGCGGCCGAGGGCCTGGGCGAGCAGGCCGGCCACGGTCTCGACCTCGTCGGCGGGCAGCTCCACGTCGAAGAGCTCGCCGAGGTCCTCGATCGGCAGGCGGCTGGTGACCCGCACGGCGCCGTCGGGCAGTTCCTCGATCGGCGGGCGCTCGGCCACGTCGTACTCGTCGGTGATCTCGCCGACGATCTCCTCGAGGATGTCCTCGATCGTGACCAGGCCGGCGGTCCCGCCGTACTCGTCGATGATCACGGCCATGTGGGTGCGCTTGGCCTGCATCTCGCGGAGCAGGTCGTCGACCGGCTTGGACTCCGGCACGAAGGTGGCGTCGCGCATGACCTGGGCGACGGGCATGTCCGCGGCGGTGGCGTCGTCCCCCGCGGTACGGCGGACAAGATCCTTGAGGTACGCGATCCCGAGGACGTCGTCCACGTTCTCCCCCACCACCGGAATGCGGGAGAAGCCGCCGCGCATCGCGAGCATGAGGGCCTGGCGGACGGTCTTGTGGGCCTCGATCCAGACCATCTCGGTGCGCGGCACCATGACCTCGCGGGCGATCGTGGTGCCCAGCGCGAAGACGGAGTGGATCATGTCCCGCTCGCCGTGCTCCACCACGCCGCGCTGCTCGGCGATGTCGACCAGCTCGCGCAGCTCGATGGTGGTGGCGAAGGGGCCCTCGCGGTACCCCTTGCCCGGCGTCACCGCGTTGCCGATGAGGATCAGCAGGCGGGCCAGCGGGCCCAGGGCCGTGCCGAGCCAGCGCACCGGCGGCGCGGCGAACCGGGCCACGGTGTAGGCGTTCTGGCGGCCCATGGTGCGGGGCGCCACGCCCACCACGACGAAGCTGACGACGGTCATGACGCCGGCGGTGATGAGCGCGGCGAGCCAGTCCCGGTCGCCGCCGACCGCCGCCGCCGTCTCCAGGGCCACGAGCGTGGTCGCGGTGAGCTCACACAGCAGGCGCAGCAGGAGGAGCAGGTTGATATACCGCGCGGGGTCGGCCGCCACGACCTCCAGCGCCCCGGCGCCGGGCTTGCCCTCGCGGGCGAGCTCGTGCGCACGGGCCGGGGAGACCACGTTGAGGGCGGCGTCGGTCATGGCGAACAGCCCCGCCAGCACGACCAGCCCGGCAACGGTGGCCAGCAGCGTCACGTCGCTCACGCCGGCACCTCCGCATCGCTGCGACGGCGGGAGCGGCTCGCGGCCCCTCCGCATGGTCCGGCTCGGCGAAGCGTCGCAGCGTCCGGCCCGGACCAGGCGCGACCCAGTCCGGCCGGACGTAGCTCCGCAGCGGCCGGCCCAGACCGGGCGCCGCCCAGTCCGGCCGGACGTAGCTCCGCGGCCGCCGGCCCGGACCAGGCACCGCCCAGGTTGGCGCCGATTCGCTCCGGACCGCTCAGCGGGTTCACGACTTTCGCCAGCTCTCCAGCAATCGTGCCTGGAGGCCGAACATCTCGGCCTCCTCCTCGGGCTCGGCGTGGTCGTACCCGAGCAGGTGCAGGATGCCGTGCACGGTCAGCAGCGCCAGCTCGTCGATCGTGGAGTGCCCGGCGGCGGCGGCCTGCTTGGCGGCCACCTCCGGGCAGAGCACGATGTCGCCGAGCAGCGCCGGCTCGCCGGAGCCCTCGCCGGGCCCGTGGTCGACGCTGCCCTCGTCCATGGGGAAGGCCAGCACGTCGGTCGGGCCGTCGCCGTCCATCCAGCGGTGGTTGAGCTCGGTCATGTACTCCACGTCGACGAGCAGCACCGACAGCTCCGCCAGCGGGTTGACCCCCATCTCGTCGAGGGCGTGCCTCGCCACCGCGAGAATGGTGTCGGAGTCGACGTCGGCGCCGGACTCGTTGGCGATCTCGATGGACAACAGCGCTCCCGTGGCTATCGGCGGCGCCCGGGCCGGCCGCCCTGTGCGGCACGGTCCGGGACGGCGCGCACCGGCTGCTGAGCCTCCTGCGCTTCGTCCCAGCGGGCGTAGGCGTCGACGATGTCACTGACCAGCCGATGGCGCACGACGTCGGCGCTGCCGAGCTGGGCGAAGTGAACGTCCTCGACGCCGTCGAGGATCTCACGGACGACTCGCAGGCCGCTGCGGGTCCCCCCGGGGAGGTCGACCTGCGTCACGTCGCCGGTCACGACGATCCTGGAGCCGAAGCCGAGCCGGGTCAGGAACATCTTCATCTGCTCGGGCGTGGTGTTCTGGGCCTCGTCGAGAATGATGAAGGCGTCGTTGAGGGTCCGGCCACGCATGTAGGCCAGCGGCGCGACCTCGATCGTCCCGGCGGCCATCAGCTTCGGGATGGACTCCGGGTCGATCATGTCGTGCAGCGCGTCGTACAGCGGCCGCAGGTACGGATCGATCTTGTCGTAGAGCGTGCCGGGCAGGAAGCCGAGCCGCTCACCGGCCTCGACCGCGGGCCGGGTCAGGATGATCCGGTTGACCTGCTTGGCCTGCAGCGTCTGGACGGCCTTGGCCATCGCGAGGTACGTCTTGCCCGTGCCCGCCGGCCCGATGCCGAACACGATCGTGTGCTGGTCGATCGAGTCGACGTAGCGCTTCTGCCCCAGCGTCTTGGGGCGGATCGTGCGGCCGCGCCGCGACAGGATGTTGAGGGTGAGCACCTCGGCCGGCCGCTCGTTGGTGTTCTGCTGCAGCATGCCGACGGTGCGCCGGACGTTGTCCGTGGTGAGCGTCTCGCCCTTGCGCACCAGCTCGATCAGCTCGCTGAAGATGCGCTCGGCCAGCGCGTTGTCGGCGGCGGCACCGGTGATGGTGATCTCGTTGCCCCGCACGTGAACATCGCTCTGTACCGACCGCTCGACGAGCTTGAGGATCTCGTCGCCGGCCCCGAGCAGCCTGACCATGACGTGCGGGTCGGGAACGGTGATCTTGCTGATGGCCCGCACGGGCTGCTCCGACGACGCAGCCGGCTCGGGGTTCGGGGTCTCGGTCATACCTTGGCCGCGTTGGGCCTCAAGCACCTGCTTCCGGGCTCGGTCCAGCCTGGGCTCATGTCCAGGCTCTTCATGGTATCGGCTGACCGCCCGCCTGGCCGTTCCCATTTTTCCGTGTGCCATCCACTTCCCGGTTCGGCCGATCATGCGGTTCGCCGCCATTCGCCCGCGCGGGGCCCTCTCGTGCTGGTAGGGAGGCAGATGACCGATTCAATTGGAGGGCCCCAGCCATGGTCGAGCGCACCGGATACATCGACGGCGAGCCCTGCTGGGCCGACGTGGTGGCGGCCGACGTACCCGCCGCGCAGCACTTCTACGCACAGCTGTTCGGCTGGACGTACGCGGACACCGGGGCAGACTTCGGGCACTACGTCATGTGCCTGAAGAACGGACGGATCGTGGCCGGGATGAGCCCGCCCATGCCCGGGTCCGAGTCGCTGCCGGCCGCCTGGAGCCTGTACCTCATGTCACACGACCTGGCCGGCACGGCGAACCGCATCGAGGAACACGGCGGCAAGCTGCTCGTCGCGCCGATGGAGATCCCCGGCAACGGCCGCATGCTGTTCGCCATGGACCCGTCGGGCGCCGCGTTCGGGGCCTGGGAGCCGGGCAAGCACACCGGCTCACAGCTCTTCGACGAGGACGGCGCCCTGTGCTGGGCCGAGGTGACGACCCGCGAACCGACGGTGACCGACTTCTTCTACCACGGCCTCTTCGGCTACCGGCAGACCCGCATCCCGAGCACGTCCGACCTCGCCGACGAGCCCTTCGACTACTCCGCGTGGAGCCTCGGCGACGCCGACCCGGTGGCCGGCCGGCTCACGATGACCTCGGATTGGGACGGCGTGCCGGCGCACTGGACGGTGTACTTCGCCACCGCCGACACCGACGCCGCCGCCGAGCGGGTGCTGGCCGCCGGCGGGCGGGTGCAGCACGGCCCGTTCGACTCCCCGCACGGCCGTCTGGCCGTCATCGAGGACCCGAACGGGGCCGTGTTCACCCTGATCGCCCGCTAGCGGGGGTTAGAAGCGATATCCGTCGAACGCCTCTTGGCCTCGCGTGAACCGGTACGTCGCCCAGTGCATCCGCACCACGGTGCCGTCCTCGTCCCGGGTCAGGCGCAGCAGCTCCCCCGCCTCCCGGCCGGAGACGGTCCGGAACACGTCGGGCCGGCCCTCGACCGGCGCGAAGACCGCCGGCGGGCGCCTGCCCGGCGCTTCCACGGCCCGGGCGTGCAGGGCGCCGTCGCGCCAGCTGAAGGCGTACTCGAAGCCCTCGCCCCACCAGCGACCGAGGAGCGAGCGGTACTCCGGCGGCGCCCCCGGCCCGGGCGCCCACGGCTCGATGTCGGCCGGGTCGTGCTCCACCACGGCGGCGAGGAGCTCGTGCGGGAGGTCGAAGACCTCTCCCGCCGTGCCGGATGAGCCGAGAGCGGCCACGCCGAGGCCCTTCGGCGTGCCCGATCCGCCCGCCCGGCCGTAGGCGCTGGCCAGGAAGCCCGGCATCGCGCCGTCGTGCCCGACGTGCACCACGCGCTCGGCGCCGGCCTGCGGCTGCAGGATGAGGCCCAGGCCGAAGGCGCGGGCCCAGAGGACGTCCTCGGTGACCGCCTGCGGTACCCGCATCTCCTCCACGGTCGAGGCGGCCAGCACCGTGCCGTTGGGGTCCATCTCGCGCGGGTCGGCGAGGAACGCGGCCCAGCGGGCCAGGTCGGCGGCGGTGCTCCACAGCTGCGCGGCCGGCCCGATCGCGCCGAAGTCGTCGGGCGGCTCCGGGTGGGCGTAGTCGGACCAGGCGTCGACCTGGTAGCCGGTGACCGGCCGCCGCGGCGTGACCGCCACGTCGTGCAGCCCGAGCGGCTCCAGGATCTGCGCCCGCAGCACCTCCTCCCAGGTGCCGCCGCGCAGCCGCCCGACGAGGTGGCCGAGCAGCGCGATCGCCAGGTTGGAGTAGTGGAAGCGCCGGCCCGGCCGCAGCACCTGCTCGGCCCGGTCCAGCTGGGCCAGCAGCGTCTCCACGTCGGGCGCCTGCAGGGTGTCCCAGACGTCGCCGAAGGGCTCGCGCTGCAGCCCGGACAGGTGTGAGAGCATGCGCCCGACGGTCAGCTCCCCGTGCGCCTTGACCGGCAGGTGGCGCGCGATCTGGTCGCCGAGGTCGAGCAGCCCCTCGTCGCGGCACTGCATCACCAGCACGGCGGTGAAGGTCTTGGTGATCGACCCCATCCGCAGCTGGCTGGCGGCGTCGACCCCCTCGCCCACCTGGAAGGTCCAAAGTGAACGGTCGGCGCGGTGCACGGCCACGCTGACGGCCGGGACCCGGGCCTCCGCCTGGACCCTTCGGGCCATCCTCTCGTACCGCTGCACAGGCTTCATGACGAGACCATCGGCCCCAGCGGGCGCCCGCCGAGCACGTGCGCGTGGACGTGGAAGACCTCCTGGCCGCCGTGCTCGCCCACGTTGAAGATGACCCGGAACCCGTCCTGCGTCAGCCCCTCGGTGTCGGCCACCGCCGCCCCCGCGGCGAGCACCTGCCCGGCGAGTGTGGGATCGGCCTTGGCCAGCTCGGCGACGTCGGTGTAATGCGCCTTGGGGACGACCAGCACGTGCACCGGCGCTTGTGGCGCGATGTCGCGGAATGCCAGTGTCGCGTCGGTCTCGTGCACAACGGTCGCCGGGATCTCACCGGCGACGATGCGGCAGAAGAGGCAGTCACTCGTCACGAACGCATCTTAGGGTCGCATCGGGCCGATCTTGGCGACTTGGGACGCGGGTCATGACGGTCCGCAGGCTCCTGGTCACCGGCGCGGCCCGCGGCATCCGGATGTGCCGGCATCCGGACATATCGGCAAAACGGCTGAATGCCGTGAAGCCCCGAAACCGGGCTACCAGCGGCCGAGGCGGACAGACAGGGCGGCCACCGCCGCCGCGCCCGCCGTCGACGTGCGCAGGACCTCGCGGCCCAGGCGCACCGGGGTGCCCCCCAACGCCGACAGCTCCTCCGGCGCCACCCCGCCCTCCGGCCCGACGACCAGCGTGATCTCCCCCGACGAGGGCAGGGCGACCGCGGAGAGCGGCGACGTTGCCTCCTCGTGCAGCACCAGCACGGTGCCGGAGAGGGAGAGCTGCCGCGTTGTGCAGGCCGCCGTCACCGCGGGTAGCCAGGCCCGGCGGGACTGCTTCACCGCCTCGCGCACCGTCGAACGCCACCGCTCCAGCGGGCGGTCGTCCTTCCAGCGGGCGATGCTGCGGGCCGCCTGCCAGGGCACGATGCGGTCCACGCCGACCTCGGTCAGCAGTTGTACGGCGAGCTCGCCCCGCTCCCCCTTGGCGATCCCCTGCACCACGGTGATGGCCGGGTCGGCCGCGGGCACCTGCGAGACCGAGGAGACGTCGAGCGTCAGTGCGCCCTTGCGGGCCGCGGTGACCACGCAGTGGGCCAGGCCGCCGCGGCCGTCGGCGAGCAGCAGCGCCTCGCCCGGGGTGAGGCGCTGCACGTCGGCGGCGTGGTGCCCCTCCGGGCCGTCGAGCGTCCACAGGGACTCCGAGGGCAGCTCGGCGACCAGAAAGAGCGGCAGGCTCACGACGCCACCCCCGGCAGCATCACGGAACTGAGCCCATGGTGAGCAGCCCCTCCGGACCGCTCACGCGTGGCCGTTGAAGGCGTCGCGCATCCGGGAGAAGAAGCCGCCCTGCTTGGACAGCTCGGCGACCTCCTCGCCGCGGCTGCGGGCGAACTCGCGCAGGAGGCGCTCCTGCTCCGGCTCCAGGCGGGTCGGGGTGCGCACGTCGAGGTGGACGTAGAGGTCGCCCCGGCCGGCGCCGCGCAGGTGCGGCACGCCCTTGCCGCGGATGCGCAGCGTCGAGGTCGGCTGGGTGCCGGCCTTCACGTCGACCATCTCCTCGCCGTCGAGGGTCTTGATGGTCAGGCGGGTGCCGAGGGCCGCGGCGGTCATCGGCACGGTGACGCGGCAGTGCAGGTCGTCGTCCTTGCGCGAGTACACGTCGTGCGGGCGCTCGTGGATCTCGACGTAGAGGTCGCCGGGCGGGCCGCCGCCGGGGCCGACCTCGCCCTGCTGGGCGAGGCGGATGCGCATGCCGTCCTCGACGCCGGAGGGGATCTTCACGGTCAGCTGGCGGCGGGTGCGGACCCGGCCGTCGCCGCCGCAGGTCGCGCACGGGTGCGGGATGGTCGTGCCGAAGCCCTGGCAGGCCGAGCAGGGGCGAGCGGAGACGACCTGGCCCAGGAAGGTGCGCTGCACCGACTGGACCTCGCCGCGGCCCTGGCAGATCTCGCAGGTCTGCAGGTGGGTGCCCGCCGCGGTGCCGGCGCCCTGGCAGGTGTTGCACACGACCGCGGTGTCGACCTGGATCGGCGCCTCGACGCCGAAGGCCGTCTCGTGCAGGTCGAGGTCGAGGCGCAGGATCGCGTCGGCGCCCGGGCGCACGCGCGGGCGGGGCCCGCGGGCGGACTGGGTGCCGAAGAAGGCGTCCATGATGTCCTGGAAGCCGACGAAGGCGCCACCGGCGGGGCCGGCCCCTCCGCCGTTCGGGGCGAGCGGGTCGCCGCCCAGGTCGACCATCTCACGCTTGCGCGGGTCGGAGAGGACCTCGTACGCGGCGTTGATCTCCTTGAACTTCTCCTGCGCCGCCGGATCGGGATTGACGTCCGGGTGGAATTCGCGGGCCAACCGACGGTAGGCCCGCTTGATCTCATCGGCCGTGGAGTCTCGCTTGACGCCGAGAATCCCGTAATAGTCCTTCGCCACTGAGTCCTATGCCCCTGAGATAGATGTCAACTCTGTGCCAGCAGGTCGCCGACGTAGCGTGCCACGGCGCGCACGGTCGCGATGTTCCCGGGGTAGTCCATCCGGGTCGGACCGAGGACGCCCATGCCACCGACAACCATGGTGCCCGGCCCGTAGCCGGTGGCCACGATCGACGCGGTCCGCAGGTCCTCGATCTCGTTCTCGTCGCCGATGCGGACCCGCGTCATGCTGGGCTCCACCTCGCCGAAGAGCTTGAGCAGGATGACCTCCTCCTCGAGCGCCTCGAGGATCGGCCGCAGCGAGCCCTGGAAGTCCAGCAGGCCGCCGCGGGCCAGGTTGGCGGTGCCGGCGAGCGCGATGCGCTCCTCGGATCGCTCGACCAGCGTCTCCAGCAGCACCGTCGACAGCGCCGTCATCGGCGGCCGCAGGCTCGGCGCGGCCTCCTCGACCAGCGCCTGGACCAGCGGTGGGGTGTCGACCAGCCGCTTGCCCACCAGCTTCTCGTTGATGAGCCGCCGCAGCTCCGTCACCTCGTCGGCGAGGGTCGGGCCGGGCAGGTCGACCAGGCGCTGCTCCACCCGGCCCGTCTCGGCGATCATCACGACCATGAGCCGGGTGGTGGAGATCGGCACCAGTTCGAAGTGCCGCACGCTGGCCCGGGACAGGCTCGGATACTGCACCACGGCGACCTGCCGGGTGAGCTGCGCGAGCAGCCGGACCGTGCGGTGCACGACGTCGTCGAGGTCGACCGCCCCGATCAGGAACCGCTCGATCGCCCGGCGCTCGGCCTGGGTGAGCGGCTTGACCCGGGAGAGCTTGTCGACGAAGAGCCGGTAGCCGGCGTCGGTGGGCACCCGGCCCGCACTGGTGTGCGGCTGCCTGATGTACCCCTCCTCCTCCAGCACGGCCATGTCGTTGCGGACCGTCGCCGGGGAAACCCGAAGGTTGTGCCGCTCGACCAGTGCCTTGCTGCCGACCGGTTCCTGGGTGGCGACGTAGTCCTCGACGATGGCGCGCAGCACTTCCAGCTTGCGCTCGTCAAGGGCCATGGCACCTCCTCGTCGACTGGCACTCCCAACTAGTGAGTGCCAGTCTACGTCAGTCGCGCAGGGGCACGCGATGATCGTTTCGCGCACGATAGACGGCACGACCGCTGGGCTGCGCAAAAGATGTCGAAAAGACGTCATGTCGTGTCGCTGGCGCCACTTGATCGATGCACCTACCGTGACCCCCATGACAGAACCACCTCGTCCCCCGGGGGAATACGGCATGCCGTCGGACCCCAACTCCGGGTACCCGCCCCAGCCGCCCGTGTCGGGTGGCGGGTACACGCCGCCGCCGTCCAGCGGCGGCGGCTACGGCGCCCCGCCGACCTCCGGCGCCGGCTACCAGCAGCCCGGGTACCAGCAGCCGGGATACCAGCAGCCCGGTTACGAGCAGTCCGGGTACCAGCAGCCGGGATACCAGCAGCCCGGTTACCAGCAGCAGGGGTACCAGCAGCCCGGCTACCAGCAGCCCGGGCAGTACGGCGCGCCCGGCGCGGGCGGCCCGGCCCCCGTCGGCTACGCCAACAGCGACGAGAAGACGTGGGCGCTCATCGCCCACTTCGGCGGCATCCTGATCGGCTTCATCGCCCCGCTCATCGCGCTGCTCGCGAAGGGCAACGAGTCGCCGACCGTCAAGGCGCACGCCAACGAGGCGCTCAACTTCCAGATCACCTACGGGATCGCGCTGATCCTGTCGTGGATCATCGGGGCCTGCACGGTCATCCTGATCTTCGTGCCGTTCCTGCTGTGGATCTACGTCCTCGTCATGTGCATCATCGGCGGCATGAAGGCGAACAACGGTGAGCTGTACCGCTACCCGGCCACCCTGCGCCTGATCAAGTAGGACCCGCAGTCATCTCGGGGCGGTCGCCAACCTCGGAGGCGACCGCCCCGCATACGTTCACGTCAGCGCCCGGGCCACGTGGTCCGCGAGCAGCCGACCACGCAGGGTGAGCACGGCCCGGCCCTCCGCGAACGCCTCCGCCTCCAGCTGCCCGTCGGCGAGGCAGTCCCGCGCGCCGGCCAGTCCGGCCGCGTCGAGCGCGTCCAGCGCCAGCCCGTCGGCCAACCGGATGCGCAGCATGACGTCCTCCATGTGCCGTTCTTCCGGCGTCAGTACCTCCCGGGCCTGCCCCGGCGAGGCGGCGTCGGCCAGCCGCGCCGCATAGGCGTGCGGGTGCTTGACGTTCCACCAGCGCACGCCGCCGACGTGGCTATGCGCGCCCGGCCCGAAGCCCCACCAGTCCCCGCCGCGCCAGTAGAGCTCGTTGTGCCGGCAGGGCGAGTCCCGGGACCAGTTGGACACCTCGTACCACGCGAACCCGGCCGCGGTGAGCGTCTCGTCGGCGGCCACATACCGGTCCGCGGCCACGTCGTCGTCGGGGAAGGGCAGCTCACCCCGCCGCATCCGCGCGGCCATCCGGGTGCCGTCCTCGACGATGAGCGCATAGGCGCTGACGTGGTCGACGCCGGCGTCCACGGCCGTGCGCAGCGAGGCGGCGAAGTCCTCGGGCCGCTCCCCCGGCGTACCGTAAATCAGGTCCAGGCTGACGCGGTCGAACCCGGCCGTGCGGGCCTCACCCGCGATCTGCGCCGGGCGGCCCGGCGTGTGCCGGCGATCGAGCACGGTCAGCACGTGCGGCGCGACCGACTGCATGCCGAGCGAGAGCCGGTTGAACCCGGCCGCCCGCAGCTCCCGCAGCGCCGCCAGGTCGACCGACTCGGGGTTGGCCTCGGTGGTCACCTCGGCGCCGGCGGCCAGACCCCAGGTCCGGTCGATGCCCTCCAGGATGCGGCCGAGCTCGCCCGGCGGCAGCAGCGTCGGGGTGCCGCCGCCGAAGAAGACGGTGTCGACCCGCGGCGGGCGGACCACCTTCGCGGCCAGGGCGAGCTCGTCGAGCACCTGCTCCGCGTAGCCGGCGCTGAGCACGCCCTCGCCCGCGGTGTAGGTGTTGAAGTCGCAGTAGCCGCAGCGGGTGGCGCAGAACGGCACGTGGACGTAGACGCCGAAGCCCGCCTGCCCGGCACGCTGCGCAGCCTCGTCGGGCAGGACGCCGTCCCGCGGCATGGGCTCGCCTTCTGGTAGTAGTCCCGGCACTTGTCTAGTGTGCCCGCATGCCACTTGTGACGACCGACACCCGGCGGGGCGTGGCGACGCTCACCCTCGACAGCCCGGCCAACCGCAACGCACTGTCCACCGCCCTCATCGAGGAGCTGCTCGCCGCCCTGGCCGCGGCCGAGGCCGACGACGCCGTCCGCGCCGTGGTGCTGAGCCACACCGGCCCGGTCTTCTGCTCCGGGGCCGACCTCAAGGAGACCGCCGCCGCGTTCGGCAGCGGCAAGCCGCCGGTGAGCCGGCTCGGCGACGTGCTGGCCGCGATCCGCGAGGCCCGCAAGCCGGTCGTCGCCCGGGTCGGCGGGCCGGCCCGGGCCGGTGGCCTGGGGCTCATCGCCGCCGCCGACATCGCCGTGTGCACCACCGCGGCGACCTTCGCGTTCTCCGAGGTGCGCATCGGGGTGATCCCCGCCGTGATCTCGACCACAGTCCTGCCTCGGCTGGCGCCGAGGGCGGCCGCCGAGCTGTACCTCACCGGCGCCACCTTCGACGGCGCGCGGGCCGAGCAGATCGGGCTGGTGACCGCCGCGGTCGAGGCCGAGCGGCTCGACGAGGCCGTCGAGGGCTACGTGCGCGACCTCGTCCGCGGCGCCCCCGGCGCGCTGGCCGGGGTCAAGGAGCTGCTGCACGGCCGGGAGTCCGGCACGTTCCGTGACGAGGTGGCGGCCATGACCGAGCTGTCCGTCCGATTCTTCGGATCCGCCGAAGGGATCGAGGGCATCATGGCATTCCGGGACAAACGCGACCCGAATTGGGTGCCCGACGGCGTCGCCTGACCCCCTCGAGTGGCATCGAACACGTACGCTGTTCGACCTGAGCGCGATGAACGCCCACCAAATCGACGAACGAGCGAAGCGGAGACTCACCATGCGTGCGCGGACACTGGTGACGATCGCGGCGGTGGCCGCCGTCGCCATGGCCGTGTGCGCCTACGCCGTGATCCAGCGGATCGGCGACGGCCTGCAACTGCCGATCATCGCGGGCAAGGCCTGCGTGGTCAACGCCGGCAACGCGTCGGTCGGGGCGACCGGGGACGCGGGTGAGGTACAGCTGGACGCCGAGCAGCTGGCCAACGCGGCCACGATCACGGCGGTCGGGCTGACCCGCAAGATCCCGCACAAGGGGCTGGTCATCGCGCTGGCCACCGCGTGGCAGGAGTCGAAGCTGGAGAACCTCACCGGCGGCGACCGCGACTCGATCGGGCTGTTCCAGCAGCGGCCCAGCCAGGGCTGGGGCAAGCCGGAGCAGATCGCCGACCCGCGCTACGCCGCCAACGCGTTCTTCACCGCCCTGCTCAAGGTCAAGGGCTGGCAGGACATGCGGGTCACCGACGCGGCCCAGGAGGTGCAGCGCAGCGCCCACCCGGAGGCCTACGAGAAGTGGGCCGACGAGTCCGAGATCATGGTGCGCGCACTGTCCGGCGACGTGACCGGCGCGGTGGCCTGCACCATCAGGGAGGCGTCCAGCCACGGCCCGGACGCCGCCCGCTCGCTCGGCGACAGCCTGCAGCTGGACTGGGGCAGCGTCAGCACCGCGAACGTGCAGAACCTCGTCGGAGTGGCGCTCAAGGTCCGCGAGGCGAAGTCCGGCTGGCAGTATGCCCACTGGCTGGTCGCCCACGCCCAGGACCACGGCGTCAAGCGGGTGGTCTATGCCGACATGCAGTGGACCGCCTCCAGCGGAGCGTGGTCACACGTGACGGAGCGTGGCGGCATCGACGCCGGCCCGGCCGGCGAACGGGTCGTCGCCGAGGTCTACTGAGGCACTGACGTTCCGCGCGACCAGCAGGTTGTCGCCCTTTCGGCCACTGTCCGGTGGCCAACTCCCGAGTCGGCGCGGCATGCACCTCGCGTTACGATCGGTCGTTCGCGATTACTGAGCAAGGGCTCTGCCAAGTAGTAGCAAGGTTCAAGAAGTAAGGGGAGGACATGACGTCCGCTGCACCCGACTACGACGGTCTCACCGGCTACGAGCCGATCAGCGAGACCGATCGCAAGGAGTTCCTGGACAACGGCTTCCTGTTGGTCCGCAACGTCCTCACGGAGGACCACCGGGCCCAGCTCGAGGCCGCCATGGACCGGGTCTACGCCGAGGAGAAGGCGGCCGGGTCGTCCAGCATGAAGAAGGACGGCACGCTGCACCTGCTGGGCTTCCTGAATCGGGACGAGCTCTTCGGGCACCTGCTGACCCAGCCGACCATCTTCCCGTACATGTGGGGCCTGGCCGGGTGGAACATCTACACGCACCACAACCACCTGGACGTCACCCCGCCCACCTCCGAGGAAGAGCCGCCCTCGTGGGGCTGGCACCAGGACGGCTACCGCCAGAACTCCGACCCCGAGACGATGGACCCCAACGTCCCGCGGCCGATGTTCTCGCTGAAGGTCGCCTACGTGATCTCCGACCTCTCGGAGACCGGCCGGGGCGCCACCAAGGTCATCCCGGGCAGCCACCTGTGGAACTCCCTGCCCCGCCCCGCTGACACGACGGTGCACAACCCCGACCCCGAGGGCACCGTCGAGATCACCGCGAACCCAGGTGACTGCTTCATCTTCGACCGCCGCCTCTGGCACTCGCGGTCGCCCAACTACTCGAACATCACGCGCAAGATGCTGTTCGTCGGCTACACCTACCGGTGGATCCGCATTCTCGACGACATGCCGATCGACTTCGACGGCGAGTGGTGGGCCAACCGCACGCCGGTGCAGCGCCAGCTGCTCGGCGAGGCATCGCACACGGCCAACTACTGGGGCATCAACTGGAACGGTTACATCGACGAGGAGATTCCGCTGCGCAAGGAGCTGAAGACCCGCGGCCTGCTCGACCGTTCGATTCCCTGGCTGCGTTAAAGAACAACCCTTGAAACGCGATTGACCCCCGGCTTGTGACAAACCGGGGGTCAATCGCGTATTCGGTGAGAAATCACAGGGCGCGGCGGCCACGCCCGTGGAGACCGGCCACCAGGGCCACGCCGACGGCCGCGAGCAGCACCTGAATCAGCAGCTCGCCCCAGTCGACACCCGGGGTGTCGGTGGAGATCCCGATCGCGCGGGCCACGACGGTGCCCAGCAGGGCGGCGATCACGCCGACGACCATCGTCAGCAGGATCGAGATGTTCTGCCGGCCGGGAACGACCAGGCGGCCCAGCGCACCCACGATCAGACCGACGATGAGCGCGGTGATGATTCCGGTGACAGTCACTGGAGTCCTCCTCTTACCAACTCAACCAGGGGTTGTGCTTTGCGGTTGAACTGGTGATGCCCGCAGACTCACATCGCCAAACGCACCGACGATTGTCGAACGATCGGATTGCGCAACACGAGGTCCATGGTCGCAAATGCCATCTCGGGCGGATCCGCCAGCGCGAGCCAGGTGAACTCGCTGGCCTCGGCCGGATCCAGGGTTATCTCCCCGGCCGTGATCGTGGCCAGCCAGAAGCAGTCCAGGACCGGGAGGTGTTCCTCCTGATAGTCGTACGTGCCGATGTACATGCCGGCGAAGGCGCCCAGCTCGACGGTGACCCCGAGCTCCTCCCGCGCCTCGCGCACGGCGGCGTCGGCCGGCAGCTCGAAGCCGTCGCAGAAGCCCCCGGGCAGGTCCCACCAGCCCTCGCGCGGCGCCCGCGCCCGGCGGATGGCCAGGAAGCGGTCGCCGTCGACGATGATGACCGTGCCGGTCGGCCGCGGGTTGACCCACACGGCGTAGCCGCAGGCGGGGCAGACGGCCGGGGCGGCCCCGGTGGGGCCGCCGCAGCGCGGGCAGTGCCTCACTTCTTCGGCTTCTCCTGGGCGGCGGTGTCCGAGGTGTTCAGGGCGGCGATGAAGGCCTCCTGGGGCACCTCCACCCGGCCGACCATCTTCATCCGCTTCTTGCCTTCCTTCTGCTTCTCCAGCAGCTTGCGCTTGCGGCTGATGTCACCGCCGTAGCACTTGGCGAGCACGTCCTTGCGGATGGCCCGGATCGTCTCGCGGGCGATGATCCGGCTGCCGATGGCCGCCTGGATCGGCACCTCGAACTGCTGGCGCGGGATGAGCTTCTGCAGCTTGCCGGCGATGGTGACGCCGTAGTTGTACGCCTTGTCCTTGTGCACGATGGCGCTGAAGGCGTCGACCGCCTCGCCGTGCAGCAGGATGTCGACCTTGACCAGGTCGGCCACCTGCTCGCCGGAGGGCTCGTAGTCGAGGCTCGCGTAGCCCTTCGTACGGCTCTTGAGCTGGTCGAAGAAGTCGAAGATGATCTCGCCGAGGGGCAGCGTGTAGCGCAGCTCGACGCGGTCGGCCGAGAGATAGTCCATGCCCAGCAGCGAGCCGCGCCGGCCCTGGCAGAGCTCCATGACCGCGCCGACGAAGTCGTTCGGGGTCAGCACCGTGGCCCGGACCGTCGGCTCGAAGATCTGGCCGGTCTTGCCGTCGGGGAACTCGCTGGGGTTGGTCACCGCGACCTCGGTGCCGTCGTCCATGATCACGCGGTACACCACGTTGGGCGCGGTGGAGATCAGGTCGAGGTTGAACTCGCGCTCCAGCCGCTCCTGGATGATCTCCAGGTGCAGCAGGCCGAGGAACCCGCAGCGGAAGCCGAAGCCCAGCGCGGCGCTCGTCTCGGGCTCGTACACCAGCGCGGCGTCGTTGAGCTTGAGCTTGTCGAGGGCGTCGCGCAGCAAGGGGTAGTCGGAGCCGTCGATCGGGTACAGCCCGGAGTACACCATGGGCTTGGGGTCCTTGTAGCCCCCGAGCGGCTCGGAGGCCGGCTTCGCGTTGATGGTGACCGTGTCGCCCACCCGCGACTGGCGCACGTCCTTCACGCCGGTGATGAGGTACCCCACCTCGCCCGCGCCGAGCCCGTCGCTCTTGATCGGCTCGGGCGAGATGACGCCGATCTCCAGCAGCTCGTGCACGGCGCCGGTGGACATCATCCGGATCCGGTCGCGGGCCCCCAGCCGGCCGTCGACGACCCGGACATACGTGACGACACCGCGGTACACGTCGTACACCGAGTCGAAGATCATGGCCCGGGCCAGGCCGTCGTCGCTGCCCGGGACCGGGGCCGGCAGCTGCCGGACGATCTCGTCGAGCAGGTGCGGGACGCCCACGCCGGTCTTGCCGGAGACCCGCAGGCAGTCGTCCGGCTCGCACCCGATGAGGTGGGCCAGCTCCTCCGCGTACTTCTCCGGCTGCGCGGCCGGCAGGTCGATCTTGTTGAGCACGGGGATGATCTGCATGTCGTTCTCGAGCGCGAGATACAGGTTGGCCAGCGTCTGCGCCTCGATGCCCTGCGCCGCGTCGACCAGCAGGACCGCGCCCTCGCAGGCGGCCAGGCTGCGCGAGACCTCGTAGGTGAAGTCCACGTGGCCCGGGGTGTCGATCATGTTGAGGACGACCTGCTCGCCCGCCCGGTCGCCCTCGCGGACGGTCCACGGCATGCGGACGGCCTGGCTCTTGATCGTGATGCCGCGCTCGCGCTCGATGTCCATGCGGTCGAGATACTGCGCCCGCATCTGCCGGGCCTCGACCACCTCGGTGAGCTGCAGCATCCGGTCGGCCAGCGTCGACTTGCCGTGGTCGATGTGGGCGATGATGCAGAAGTTGCGGATCCGGTCCGGTGCGGTGTCGCCGGGCCGGTTCGCGCCGGGGTCGATCGTCGGTGGCACAGTCGTCCGTTCTCCATCGGGCTGGGGATCTCATACATCGTCCCACGCCCGCGGGGAAATCCGGCCCCCGGCCGTCGGCCTCCGGATTCTGCCAGTGAGAGGGGCGCGATAGCCACCTGAGAGGAGATCGAGAGCGTTGTATTCCATGCTGGACAGGTCGAGCGCCGCGTCCGGCACTGGGGTCGGTGAGGCGCTGACACCGTCCGGCACGGGCCTCCGGGAGCCGTGTGCGCCAACAGACACGGCGCAGCCACGGATCCTGGCGACCCGTATCGGACGGATGTCAGCCTCATCGGACGGATGCGGCGCCCGACCCCCTGCGAATCGGGCGAACCGCTTGAAGCGTCAGAGCAGTGCGCCCTCGTCGTGGAGCCAGTCCACGAAGCCCAGCGCCACCACGGCGGCGCAGTCGACGAGCTCGCCGATGAGCGCGTCGTGGACGCCGGAGAGGAGCGGCACCTGCATCTCGGCGTAGATCGGCAGCTGGCCGCGGTCGGTGGGGTCACCGACATACGCCTTGTAGAAGCGACGTGTGTGGTTCCACTCGTTGACCACCTGGTAGGAACGGTCGGCCCAGTCCGGCGGCACCGTCCCGTGCGGCCGTGCGCGGATGACCAGGATCTCGTCCGACGGGCCCTCCAGCGCGAACAGCACCGCGTGGCGCTCCCACAGCGCGAGCAGGCTGCCGTCTCCGTCGGTCAGGTATCGGATCTCGAGCTTCTCGAGGGCATCAGCCACTCGCTGCAGCGTCACCGGCGCTATGCCGGCGGCGTCGTCCTCCTGCGGCGTCTCACACGCTCTGTCGAGCGTAGGGGTCGCGTCTTCCCGCGGCAGCTGAGCGACGGTCGAGTCGGTCTTCGACCCGTTCGCCGGCTCGGCCCGCCATGGCCACTTTGGCATCGTTTCGGACTCCCTGCTCCCCCGTGCGCCTCCACCCGCATGTGCGGTCCGTCGCCGCCCGATTCCGCTCGGCGGTGGACCCGAAAGAGGACGGTACCCGTTCGGCCGAGTTTCAGCAGCCCCCAATTTCACCCTCTTCCCACCCGTTCGGGTGAGGGTCTTATAGCCGTCTATCCGATGAGGGTGACTCCGCCGGCGCGATGCCAGGCAGAGCCATATGCGCAGGCCAGGGCCGTCCATGGACCCGAAATCCGAACATCGACGAAGTCCTCGGGGCCGCCCTCGGTGAAGCCCATCCGGACGACCGCCTGGACGAGGCGCTGCGAGACGGGTATGTGCGCGCCGCCCTCGGTGGTGACGGTGATCGGCACGTGGTCGAGGAGGGCGTCACGCAGCATCCGCGAGCCGACCGGGCGCCCGCCGACCCCCTCCACGGCGGCGGTCCGCACGGTCCGGGCGGCCGCCTCGCCGACCCGCACGACGTCCGCGGCAGGGATCCGCTCGACCGTTGTTCCGGGGACGGCGGGTAGCGACCATCGCCAGTCGGTGTCCCGCGATGCGGGAAGGTCACCGTCGACCGACGCGAGCAGGTCGGCCGCCGCCACGGTCCGGTCGCCGCCAACCGTGGCCGGCAGCGCGCGGCACACCAGTACACCCCAGGGAAGGCGGGACCACAGGGTCACCGCGCCCTCCCCCGCGGGCCGCAACCGGGCGACCGCGCCGGGGTCCAGGCGGGCCACCCGGGCCAGGAACGCCACGGCGTCGGAGCGGCCCGAACCGGCTAGCCAAGCCACGGGGAGAGGAACTTGCGCTCGATGTCGCGGACCCGGCGCGGCCGCCCGGCGTCGAGGTCGTAGGGCACGCAGACGGTCCGCGCCCGGGACGCGAGCTCCTCGCCGTCGAAGAGCTCGTAGGCCACCGTCAGCCGGGAGGCCTTGATCTCCTCGATCCACAGCTCGATGCGCACCGGGTCGCCGTAGTCGATCGGGCGGAGGTAGTCGATCTCATGACGTGCGATGACGATGCCGTTCTCGAACGACTCGAGGCCGGCCGACCGGGCCGCGGTGAACATCAGGGCAACGCGCGCCTCCTCGTAGAGCGTGAGGAAGCGCGCGTTGTTGACGTGCCCGTACGCGTCCAGGTCGGACCAGCGCAGGGCGCAGTGGTAGATGAAGCGGGCCACTACGGTTCGATCAGTCGCGGGTCAGCTTGCGGTAGGTGACGCTGTGCGGCCGCGCCGCGTCCGGGCCGAGCCGGTCGACCTTGTTCTTCTCGTACGACTCGAAGTTGCCCTCGAACCAGAACCACTTCGACGGGTTCTCGTCGTCGCCCTCCCACGCCAGGATGTGGGTGGCCACGCGGTCCAGGAACATCCGGTCGTGGGAGATGACCACGGCGCAGCCGGGGAACTCCAGCAGCGCGTTCTCCAGCGACGACAGCGTCTCGACGTCGAGGTCGTTGGTCGGCTCGTCGAGCAGGATCACGTTGCCGCCGATCTTCAGCGTCAGCGCGAGGTTGAGCCGGTTGCGCTCGCCGCCGGACAGCACCTTGGTCGGCTTCTGCTGGTCGGGGCCCTTGAAGCCGAAGGCGGCCACGTAGGCCCGCGAGGGCATCTCGACCTTGCCGACCATGAGGTGGTCCAGGCCGTCGGAGACGACCTCCCACACCGTCTTGTCGCCGTCGAGGCCGGACCGGTTCTGGTCGACGTAGGACAGCTGGACCGTGTCGCCGACCCGCACCGAGCCGTCGTCCGGCTTCTCCAGCCCGACGATGGTCTTGAACAGCGTGGTCTTGCCCACACCGTTGGGGCCGATGATGCCCACGATGCCGTTGCGCGGCAGCGTGAAGGACAGGTCGTCGATGAGCAGGCCGCGCTCCTCGAAGCCCTTGCGCAGGTTGGCGGCCTCGATGACCATGTTGCCCAGGCGCGGGCCCGGCGGGATCTGGATCTCCTCGAAGTCCAGCTTGCGGGTCTTCTCGGCCTCGTTGGCCATCTCCTCGTAGCGGCCGAGGCGGGCCTTCGACTTGGTCTGGCGGGCCTTGGCGTTGGAGCGCACCCACTCGAGCTCCTCGCTCAGGCGCCTCTGCAGCTTGGCGTCCTTGCGCCCCTGCACCGCCAGGCGCTGGGCCTTCTTCTCCAGGTAGGTGGAGTAGTTGCCCTGGTAGCCGTGGACCTGGCCGCGGTCGACCTCGGCGATCCACTCGGCGACGTGGTCGAGGAAGTAGCGGTCGTGGGTGACGGCGAGCACGGCGCCGGCGTACTTCTGCAGGTGCTGCTCCAGCCACTGCACGCTCTCGGCGTCGAGGTGGTTGGTGGGCTCGTCCAGCAGCAGCAGGTCGGGCGCCTCCAGCAGCAGCTTGCACAGCGCGACGCGGCGGCGCTCACCCCCGGAGAGCTGGGAGACGTCGGCGTCCGGCGGCGGGCAGCGCAGCGCGTCCATGGCCAGCTGCAGCTTGGAGTCGATGTCCCACGCGTCGGCGTGGTCCAGGTCCTCCTGCAGGCGGCCCATCTCCTCCATGAGCTCGTCGGTGTAGTCCGTGGCCATCAGCTCGGCGACCTCGTTGAACCGGGCGAGCTTGGCCTTGGTCTCGGCGACGGCCTCCTCGATGTTGCCGAGGACCGTCTTGCTGTCGTTGAGCGGCGGCTCCTGCTGCAGCATGCCGACGGTGTAGCCGGGCATGAGGCGGGCCTCGCCGTTGCTCGGCTTGTCCAGCCCCGCCATGATCTTGAGCAGGCTCGACTTGCCGGCGCCGTTCGGGCCGACGACACCGATCTTCGCGCCGGGCAGGAACGACAGCGTGACGTTGTCGAGCACGACCTTGTCGCCGTGCGCCTTGCGCGCCTTCTCGAGCACGTAAATGTACTGCGCCACGGTGCGCCCCTACCTCCGGTGAACGTTTCGCCAGTGTTCTGTTGCTGGTGCCGGGCCCAATCTTTCCAGGCCCCTACCGCGCTCCCAAATCGGGCCGCCGCGAGGGCCTGCTGCATAGCCGCGGCGGGGCTGCGGCGGGCCCAGATTCCTCGCCCAGGCCGGCCCAGCTATGCAGCAGACCCTAGGCGGGCGGGTTGGCCTGGATCGCGGTGTCGGTGAAGTTCTGCCCGCCGGTCACCTTCAGCGCCGATGGGGTGACCGTGTAGGTGGTCCCTTCGTTGGTGACCGTCCACGTGCGGTTGCCCCGCGCCTGCGCGCCGGGGCGCAGCAGGCCGTTGACGCCCTCCTGCGGCAGCTCTCCGCCGTCGTAGAAGTCCTGCTTGCGGTCGTGGCCCTGATACCACAGCCCGGACCCGTCGGACTCCTGGCAGATCCACACCTCGCGGCCCTTGGCCGTGCGGATGTACTGCACAAGCATCAACGGCAGCGCCGTATTCCCGTCCAGCGTCTTCGCCGCCTCCCCGATGAACTCCGGGCACCGTATCCCCGGCAGGCTCGGCGCCTTGCGCGTCGCCGCGGCGGAGGTCACTCCCGGCGGCACCGCCGACGGACCGTTACCGGACGCTGACTTATCCTCATCAATGTCGCGCCGTCCGATCACGTATCCGAAGAGCGCCCCGACGACCGTGAGGATGAGCAACGAGAGCAGCACGACGGTGAAGGTCCGGCTCGAACCCTGCGCGGGACCGGCCTCGTAGCGCGACATGCCAAGCAGGATCGCATCTGTGAGCCAGCACTCCGCATGGTGCCAGGCAGCTACCGGGATCAGTAGGCTGAAAGTACGAGGGTGGATCGCCCAGGGGGAGGACACGACACGTGGCTGGAAACAGTGCATTCGTGGTGGTCGCCAACCGGCTGCCCGTCGACAAGGTGGTCGGCCCGGACGGAGAGGTCAGTTATCGCCGCAGCCCAGGCGGCCTTGTGACGGCGCTCGAGCCGGTGCTGCAGCAGCGCGACGGCACGTGGGTCGGCTGGCCGGGCGGGGCCGCGGACGCCGACGCACCCGAGGAGACCTTCGAGGCCGGCGGGGTGCAATTGCACGCAGTCCCCCTGAGCGCGGGCGAGATCGAGCGCTACTACGAGGGTTTCTCCAACTCCAGCCTCTGGCCGCTCTACCACGACGCCGTGGAGACGCCCATCTTCAAGCGGCGCTGGTGGGAGTCGTACCGCCTGGTCAACGAGCGGTTCGCGAAAGCGGTCGCGGACGATGCCGCACCGGGGGCCACGGTCTGGGTGCAGGACTATCAGCTGCAACTCGTGCCAGCCCTGCTCCGCGAGACCCGGCCCGATCTGAAGATCGGCTTTTTTCTGCATATTCCATTCCCCCCGGTCGAACTGTTCATGCAGCTACCTCGCCGCGCCGACATTCTCAAGGGTCTGCTCGGTGCCGATCTGGTTGGTTTCCAACGGCCACTCGGCGCGCAGAACTTCGTCCAACTGGCCCGACATCTGCTGGGCACCCGGGTGCGCCGCGGCATCGTCGAATGGGAAGGTCGCACGGTGCGGGCCGAGGCGTTCCCGATCTCCATCGACGTCGAGGAGATGCGCCGGCTCGCCTCCTCGCCGCAGGTGCAGGCCAGGGCGGCCGCCATCCGCACCGAGCTGGGGGATCCGCGCACCATCATCCTGGGCGTGGACCGGCTCGACTACACCAAGGGCATCGAGCGAAGGCTCAAGGCATTCAGGGAATTGCTGTCGGAAGGACGACTCACGGCACCGGAGACGGTGATGGTACAAGTGGCTACGCCGAGCCGGGAGCGGGTGGAGCACTACCAGACGCTCCGGGTGAACGTCGAGCGCGAGGTCGGGCGGATCAATGGGGAGTACGGACGAGTTGGCCAACCGGCCGTGCACTATCTCCATCAGTCGTACAGTCGGGCTGAACTGGCCGCGTTGTACGTCGCGGCCGACGTCATGATGGTGACTCCGTTGAGGGATGGCATGAACCTGGTGGCCAAGGAGTACGTCGGCGCCCGCGTCGACGGCGGGGGCGCCATCGTGCTGTCGGAATTCGCCGGCGCAGCAGCCGAACTGCGCCAGGCGTTCCTGTGCAACCCGCACGACCTCGACGGGGTGAAAGACGCACTCATGCGTGCGATCCACGTCGACCCGGTCGAAGGGCGCAAACGGATGCATGCTATGCATTCCCACCTGCGCGCGCACGATGTCCGAACCTGGGCGGACGCGTTCCTCGACGCGCTCGGCGCGGCATCATGAACCGCTCGATGCACAATGCCCGACACCCGGCTGCATGCATCCACGACCTAAATCGCTCCCACGAACAGGCCGGACATGAACCAGACCTCGGCGACAGGCAACGTCCTCTCGCTCGACCCGGACCTCCGCGCGGCGGTGCTACGCGTCGCCCGCGTGCCCAACCTCTTGGTGGCATGTGACTACGACGGCACCCTCGCGCCGATCGTCGCGGACCCCACCAAGGCGACTCCGACCGCAGAATCCGTAGCCGCCGTGCGCGCGCTGTCGTCGCTGCCGCAGACGACGGTCGGCGTGATCAGCGGGCGGGCCCTGCGCGACCTCGCCGCGTTATCGCGGCTACCCGCCGAGGTTCGCCTCGTCGGCAGCCACGGCTCCGAGTTCGACGTCGGCTACGTCGACGAGCTCCCGCCCGAGCGTCAGCAGCGCCGGGCCGAGCTGCAGGCCGCGCTCAACGCCATCTGCAACAACCAGCCGGGCGTCCGGCTGGAGGTCAAGCCGGCGAGCATCGCCGTGCACACCCGGGCGGCCCCGCGAGACGTCGCCCAGCGCGTGTTCGACGCCGTGCGCAGCGGTGCGGCCCTGTGGCCGGACATCGAGATGACCACCGGCAAGGAGGTCATCGAGCTGTCGGTGGTGCCGACCGACAAGGGCCTGGCCGTCGACGCGCTGCGCATGCAGGTGTCGGCCAGCGCGGTGGTGTACCTCGGCGACGACACCACCGACGAGAAGGCCTTCGCCCACCTGCACGGGCCGGACCTCGGGATCAAGGTCGGCAGCGGCGACGAGACGCTGGCCCGGTTCAGCATCGGCGACGCGCAGGAGGCCGTCGCGCTGCTCGAGCTGCTGCTCTTCACCCGGCGGCGCTGGCTCTTCGGCGAGCAGGCGGTGCCGATCGAGCGCCACTCGATGCTCTCCAACACCCACACGGTCGCGCTGCTCACCCCGGCCGCCCGGGTCACCTGGCTGTGCCACCCCAAGCCGGACTCCGGCGCGGTCTTCGCCGACCTGCTCGGCGACACCGCGGCGGGGCACTTCACGGTGCAGCCGGAGCGCGGCGGGATTCCGCTCGGCCAGCGGTACCGCCCGGGCACCATGACCGTCGAGACCCGCTGGTCGGGGCTGACCGTCACGGACTGGCTCGACCACCACCGCACCGGCAACTCGCTGATCCGCGTGCTGTCGGGCAGCTCCCGGGCGCGCATCGACTTCGTCCCGCGTCCGGACTTCGGCCAGGTGCACATCCGCCTGCAGCCGCTCGGCGATGATGGCCTGCTGGTGCTGGGCTCCAACGAGCCGATCGTGCTCTACTCCCCCGGCATCGAGTGGGAGATCACCTCCGACGGCCACAGCGACCTGGCCCGCGCCACGGTCGACCTCGGCGCCATGGGCGGCAGCGCGATGCTGGAGCTGCGCCTGGGCACCGACTCGATCGAGGCACCGCGGGTCCCGATCAACGAGCGCCAGATCGCCGCCGAGTCGGCCTGGCGCGACTGGTCGGACTCGCTGAAGCTGCCCTCGGTCGCCAAGGACCTCGTTCGCCGCAGCGCGCTCACCCTGCGCGGCCTGTGGCACAAGCCGACCGGCGCCATCCTGGCCGCGGCCACGTCCTCGCTGCCCGAGGAGATCGGCGGCTCCCGCAACTGGGACTACCGGTACTGCTGGCTGCGCGATGCCTCGCTGACCGCCAAGGCGCTGGTCGACCTCGGCTCGACCGAGGAGGCCGAGTCCCTGGTCCGCTGGACGCTGCGGGTCGCCGACAACACCGACGGGCACCCGGAGCGGCTTCACCCGCTGTACACGCTGGACGGCACCGAGCTCGGCCCCGAGGCCGTGATCGAGGCGCTGCCCGGCTACGCCGGCTCCCGCCCGGTCCGCATCGGCAACGCCGCCAACGGCCAGGTCCAGCTGGACGTCTTCGGCCCGGTCGCCGACCTGCTCTGCGCCCTCGCCGACGTGCGGCCCCCCGAGGAGGGCGACTTCGCCCTCATGGACGCCATGGTCGAGGCCGTCGAGCGGCGCTGGCACGAGCCCGACCACGGCATCTGGGAGGCCCGCCGCCGGCCCCGCCACTACGTGTACTCCAAGGTCATGTGCTGGATGACCGTCGACCGCGGCATCCAGCTCTTCGAGCGCCAGGGCCGCCCCGTCCCCGACGTCTGGTACACCCTGCGCAAGACCATCGCCGACAACGTCCTGGACAAGGGCTGGGACGAGAAGATCGGCGCGTACACGGTGGCCTACGGCTACGAGGAGATGGACGCCTCGGTGCTGTGGATCGGCCTCTCCGGCCTCCTGCAGGACGACGACCCGCGCTTCCTGGCCACCGTGCTCGCGGTCGAGGCCGACCTGCGCGAGGGCCCGACGGTGTACCGCTACCGCTGGGACGACGGCCTGCCGGGCGCGGAGGGCGGCTTCCACCTCTGCACCACGTGGATGATCGAGGCGTACCTGCGCACGGGCCGCCGTGCCGACGCCGAGGAGCTCTTCGCCCAGTTCATCGAGTGCGCCGGCCCGACGGGGCTGATCCCGGAGGAGTACGACCCGATGACCGAGCGGGCGCTGGGCAACCACCCGCAGGCGTACTCGCACCTGGGCCTGATCCGGTGCGCGCTGGAGCTCGACCGCTCCTGACGGTTGGCTTTCGGGGCGCTCTTCCTGGCAAGGGAGAGCGCCCCTTTTGCACGATAAGTCGGGCGCTGACGCGCCCGACTTATCGGATTTTTCGCCCGACGGGTCTTATGCGGTCACGTTCGGGTCTTATGTGGCTGGTTCGGGTCTTATGAGGGCAGTTCCGGGGCGCCCGGGGGCGTGTTCGGAGCGGCCGGGGGCGGGGCGTCCGAGGGCGTGTTCAGGGCGTCGACCACCGGGCCGATCACGATGACCGCCGGGGGTCGCAGGGCCGCCTCCTTGGCCGCATCCGCGACCGTGGCCAGGGTGGCCCGCACCGCGCGCTGGTCCCGGGTCGTGCCCTCCTGCACCACCGCCACCGGGGTGTCCGGGGCGCGGCCGTGCGCCTGCAGGACGGCGGCGATCGCGGGCAGGTTCTTCAGGCCCATGAGCACGCACACCGTGCCGCGCAGGCGGGCCAGGGCCGCCCAGTCGACCAGCGACTCCGGGTGCTCCGGGGCCAGGTGGCCGGAGACGACCGTGAACTCGTGGGCCACGCCGCGGTGGGTCACCGGGATGCCGGCCGCCGACGGCACCGCGATCGCACTGGTCACGCCCGGCACCACGGTCACCGGCACGCCGGCCTCGGCGCAGGCCAGCACCTCCTCGCCGCCGCGGCCGAAGACGTACGGGTCGCCGCCCTTGAGCCGCACCACGAACTTGCCGGCCAGGGCCCGGTCGACCAGGACCCGGTTGATCTCCTCCTGGGCGGCCGAGGGGCCGTACGGGATCTTGGAGGCGTCGACGAGCTCCACCTCGGGGCGCAGCTCGTCGAGCAGCAGGCCGGCGGCCAGCCGGTCGACTACGACCACGTCCGCGGCCGAGAGCAGGCGACGGCCCCGCACGGTCAGCAGCTCCGGGTCGCCCGGCCCGGAGCCGACCAGGGCCACCGTGCCGCGCCGGGGCTCGGCGCCGGCGGCGTCCAGCCCCCCGGCCGAGAGCCGCTCGCCGATCGCGTCGCGGACCGCGACCGCGCGGACCGGGTCGCCGCCGGCCAGGACCGCGACGGTCACCGGGCCGTGGCGGGTCACCGCGGGGGTCCAGGCGGTCGCGGCGTGGCGGTCGTCGGCCCGCACGGTGAAGATCCGCCGGGCCGCCGTCGCCTCGCTGATCGCGCGGCCGGCCTCGGGGTCGTTCACGGCGACGTGGACCAGCCAGGCGTCGTCGAGGTCGGCCGGCTCGAAGCGGCGGGCCCGCCAGGTGAGCCGGCCGGCGTCGACGTGGGCCTGCAACGCCGGGGTGATGCGCGGGGAGACGAGCACGACGTCCGCGCCCGCGTCGAGCAGTGCGGGCACGCGCCTGGTGGCGACGGCGCCGCCGCCGACCACCAGGACGCGCAACCCGTCGAGCTGTAGACCGAGGGGGTAGGGGTTCACTTGTGGGCTACTCCAGCAGAGTCGAAAGTGGCGACCTCGTGCAACACGCGGACAGCACTGGCCACGATCGGTAGCGCCAGGACGGCGCCGGTGCCCTCGCCCAAGCGCAGGCCCAGGTCGACGAGCGGTTCGAGCTCAAGATAGCCGAGCGCCACGGCGGCCCCGGGCTCGGCCGAGCGGTGGCCGGCCACCATCGCCCCGCTCGACAGCGGGGCCAGGGCGTGCGCGGCCAGAGCGGCCGACACGGCGATGACGCCGTCGAGGACCACGGGCACGCGCAGGGCGGCCGCACGCAGGATGAACCCGGCCAGCGCCGCGTGCTCCAGCCCGCCCACCGCGGCCAGCACGTCGATCGGGTCCTCGACCTCCAGCCCGACCACCGCCGAGGTCACCACGGCGACCTTGCGGGCGTGCGTCTCGCTGTCGATGCCGGTGCCGAGCCCCGTCACGGCGGCCGGGTCGGCGTGCGTGAAGGCGGCGATCAGCGCGGCCGAGGGCGTGGTGTTGGCGATGCCCATGTCGCCGGTGAGCAGCGCCCGGGCGCCGCCGGCGACGAGGTCGTCGGCGACCTGTATGCCGGCCTCGATGGCCTGGATCGCCTCGTCGCGGGTCATCGCCGGCTCGACGCTCAGGTCGCGCGTGCCGGCCCGCACCTTGCGGTCCAGCAGTCCCTCGGCCGGGTCGAGCACGGCCTTCACGCCGACGTCGACCACGGTCACCCGCACGCCGGCCTGGCGGGCGAAGGCGTTGACGACCGCGCCCCCGGCGACGAAGTTGGCCACCATCTGCGCGGTGACCTCCTGTGGCCAGGGCGTGACGCCCTGGTCGTGCACGCCGTGGTCACCCGCGAAGATGGCCAGCGCGGCCGGCTCCGGGATCGGCGGCGGACAGGTGCCGGCCAGGCCGGCCAGCCGTACCGCCAGCGTCTCCAGCGCGCCGAGGGACCCCATGGGCTTGGTGAGGCGGGCCTGCAGGGCCCGGGCGGCCGCGATCGCCTCGTCGTCGAGCGGCCGGATTGCGGCGATTGTCTCGTTCAGCATGTTGACCCTCCCAGTACGTCTGACAACACCGCAACGAAAGCGTCACTCGTGGCAGTGTCCCGCACGGCAATACGTAACCAGTCCGGGCCCAGTCCGGGGAAGGTTTCGCCACGTCGCACCGCGAACCCGCGCTCGCGCAGCGCGGCGCGCACCGACTCGCCGCTCGGCACCTTGATCAGCACGAACGAGCTCGCCGGGCGCCCGGCGACGGCCACACCGGCCCGCTCCAGCGCGGCGACGAGGTGCGCGCGGTCGGCGGCGAGCCGGATGGCGATCTCACGCTCCGTGTCCACGGCGAGCGGGGAGGCGCAGGCGATCGCGGCGGCCAGCGCCGGCGTGGACACGCTCCACAGTGGAGCGTGCTCGCGCAGCCGCTCGATCAGCTCGGCCGGGCCCAGCACGTACCCGATGCGCAGGCCGGCCAGGCCCCACGTCTTCGTCAGGCTGCGGATGACCAGCAGGCCCGGCAGGTCCCGGCGCCCGGCGAGGGACTCGGGCTCGCCGGGCACGGTGTCGGCGAACGCCTCGTCGACGACCGTGACCCGCCCGTCGCGCGTCAGGGCGGCGAGGTCCTCGGCGGGGTGCAGCACCGATGTCGGATTTGTCGGATTTCCCACCACGAGGAGATCAACCTCTGGCGAAATGTCCAGATTTCCCAGTGCAAATCCCTGGTCCTCGGCAAGCATGACGCGGGTCACGTCGTGGCCGGCCGTGCGCAACGCCGCCTCCGGCTCGGTGAACTGCGGGTGCACGACCACCGGCCGGCGCGGGCGCAGCGCCGGGCCGAGCAGCGTGAAGGCCTGGGCGGCGCCCGCGGTGAGCAGCACCTCGGAGGGCGGCCGCCCGTGCCGGGCCGCGATCGCCGCGGTGGCCTCGGCCGGGTCGGGGTAGCGGGCCAGATGGGCCAGCGAGGCCGCGATCGGCCCCGTCAGCCAGGGCGGTGGCGTCTCCTGCCGGACGTTGACCGCGAGGTCGACAAGGCCCGGCGCGATCTCGGCGTCGCCGTGAAAGCGCAGCATCCCGCGATCGTCGCGTACGGCGAGGCGATTTGTCCTAGCTTAAGAATGTGATCGCGCGCACCATGCGGGCGGCCGGCGGCCTCCTGACCCTCCTGCGGACCGGCCTCATCGTGGGCCTCGCCGTGGCCGCCCTGATCTACCCGATCGCGGCGGTCACGGGGGTCGGCGCGAAGAAGAGCGCCGAAGCCCTGGCCATATCCCCCGACGAGCTACGCCAGACGCTGCCAGCGCAGACCACGCACGTGTACGCCGCCGACGGCACCACGCTGCTCGCCCAGTTCTATGAGGAGTACCGCACGTACACCGGCCTGTCCACGATGTCGGTCAACGTGCAGCAGGCCATCGTCGCGGCCGAGGACGCGCGCTTCTGGGAGCACCACGGCGTGGACTTCAAGGGCGTGGCCCGCGCGTTCGTGGCCAACCAGAAGGCCGGCGTCGTGTCGCAGGGCGCGTCCACGATCACCATGCAGTACGTGCGCAACGTCCTGCGCGACTCCGCCCGCACGCCGGCCGAGGTCAACGAGGCGACCGAGCAGACGGGCGCCCGCAAGCTGCGGGAGATGAAGCTCGCGATCGAGCTCGAGAAGCACATGAGCAAGAACGAGATCCTGGAGCGGTACCTCAACGTCGCCTACTTCGGCCATCGCGCCTACGGCATCCTCGCCGCCGCCGAGATCTACTTCTCCAAGAAGCCGGCCGACCTGACCGTGTCCGAGGCGGCGATGCTCGCCGGCCTGGTGCAGGCCCCGTCGGCGTACGACCCGGCCGGCACCGACTCCCGGGCGGCCAAGACCCGCCGCGACTACGTCATCGACCGCATGGTCGACCTGAAGTACCTCTCCCCCGCCGACGCCGCCACCGCGCACGCCGCCCCGGTCGCGCTGCAGCTGTCCGAGCCCCCGAACGACTGCCTCGCCACCCGCGCGGGCTGGGGCTTCTTCTGCGCCTACCTGCGCAGCTGGTGGTCGGCCCAGCCCGCGTTCGGCGCCAGCCCCAACGAGCGCATCGACAAGCTGCGCCGCGGTGGGTACTCCGTGGTGACCTCCCTGGACCCGCGCACCCAGGACATCGCGCAGCAGCAGATCCTCAAGCGGGAGCAGACGCGCAGCCCCTACGCGCTGGGTCAGGTCGCGATCGAGCCGGGGACCGGGCGCATCCGGGCGATGGCCGTCAACCGGGTGTACTCCCTGGACCGCGCCAGCAACGGCCCGCACTCCGACCCGAGGCAGCGCAAGCGCCTGCGCGGCAACTACCCGAACACGGTCAACCCGCTCCTGGGCGGCGGCGACATGGCCGGCTACCAGGCCGGGTCGACGTTCAAGATGTTCACCATGCTCGCCGCCCTGGAGCAGGGCCTGCCGCTGTCGACCGCGATCAACTCGCCCAAGACGTTCCAGTCGAAGTACAAGACCGGCCGCAGCTCCCCGGCCCACTGCGGCAACGACTTCTGGTGCCCGTCCAACGCCTCGGACTCGATGACGGGCCGGCAGACCATGTGGTCGGGCTTCGGCAAGTCGGTGAACACGTTCTTCGTCCAGCTGGAGCAGCGGGTGGGCGCGGACTCGGCGGTACGCATGGCCGAGCGCCTCGGCCTTCGCTGGCGCACCGGCATCGACCAGCTGCAGGCCTCACCGGCCAAGGCGAAGGGCTGGGGCGCCTTCACCCTCGGCGTGGCCGACACGACCCCGCTGGAGATGGCCGGCGCCTTCGCCACCGTCGTCGCCGACGGGATGCACTGCGACCCGATCCCGGTCACGTCCATCACCGACGTCGAGGGCAAGCCGGCCGTCGACGACAAGGGCGTGGAGGTCGCCAAGCCCCGCTGCGCCCAGGTCCTCTCCCCCGACGTGGCCCGCGGCGCGGTCGACGCGGCCCGCTGCGTCACCGGCTACCGCGCCGCGACCGGCGACTGCGGCGGCTGGTCCACAGCCCCGCAGGTCTACCCGACCGTACGCCGCCCGGTCGCCGGCAAGTCCGGCACCACCGACGACAACCGCTCGGCCTGGTTCGTCGGCATGACCCCCGACCTGACGATCGCCGGCTTCATCGCCGACCCGGACAATCCACTACACCGCGTCGGCTCCGGCAACACGGGCAAGCCCCGCGAGACCGTCGCCGAGACCCTGCGGGACGCGCTGGCCGGCACGCCGGTGCGCGACTTCACGCCGCCGAGCCCGGCCATCGCCGGCAAGCCCGACAAGCCGGCCAAGAGCCGGACCGGCACCACCCGCGACACCAAGCCCACCCAGCGCCCCACGGCCCACTGACCGGGCTCTTCCAACGGCGACTACGGCCGGACGCCACCGGGGTCAGCGAATGTCGGACGGCAGGAGCGACCAGCTCTCGAGGTCGACCCGCCCGCTGGCGAGCGAGCCGGCGTTGCGCAGGAGCCCCTCGTACGTGAACCCGGCCTTCTCGGCCACCCGCCGCGAGGCCACGTTGCCGGGCGCGACCCGCAGCTCGACGCGCTGGAACCGGTGCTCCAGCAGCAGCGACAGCGCCAGCACGTCGATCGCCTCGGGCGCCACCCCGTAGCCGCGGGCGTCCGCCGCCACCGCGCACGTCACCTCGGTCGACCGCGTCAGCCAGTCCGTGTTCTTCGTCCACAGGCACCCGACGAGCCGCTCGTCCTCGCGCCGCACGATGCCGTAATGGTCACCGGCTCCGCTGTCACGCCGCTCGACGGCGAACTCGGTGCACCACGCGTACCCGTCGAACTCGTCCACCTCGTCCTGCGCCACCGGCAGCCACCGGCGCACGAGACGGTCGGCGAAGATCTCGGCCACCCGCTTGTCATCGTCGGCACACAGCGGCCGCACCGTCAGCCGCGGCGTCTCCACCAGCAGCGAGGGAAACCGGCGCAGCGCCACCGACCAGGTCGACACTAGACCGCCCCGCTCGAACCACCGGCCGGCGGCGTCCACCCGCCGCCCTCCCCGGCCGACGAGACCCCCGCATCGGCGGCGGCGCCCCCGGCCCGTTGCCCCGGCGGCGCGGAGACAGCCCCGGGCCCGGACAGATCGGGCGATGACCCAGAAACGCGCGAAGAAGGCACGGAACCGGACACTACCGAACCGGACCCCTCAGACCCCGCCCCCGACACGGGTGAGACTGGAATGGACGCGGTTCCGATAGCCGGCCCGAACGGCGACCCGGCGACCGAGGCACCCGCACCCGCCGACACGGGCACCCCAGACACCGACCCGGCCACCCCGGCCCCGGAAACGGGCCCAACCGATCCGACTGGCCCAACCAATCCGACCCCCGACCCGGCCGGCATCCCGGACACCGGCGAGCTCGACACGGGCGCACCCGACACGGACCCGGCGGCACCGGACCCCGCGAGCACCGGCCCGCTCGTAACCGGGGCACTCGCACCCACGGCTCCCGCCCCGCCTCCGCCCGCCGCCGGCGAGCCCGACACGGGCGCGGTCGACACCGGCGAACTCGAGCCGGCACCGCCCGGCGCCAGCAGGTTCGAGGACGGAGGCGCGGAGACCGGTGGCGCGGACACGGGCGCCTGCTCGGCAAGGCCGGCGGCCGACAACGGCATCGACATCGGCAGGGAGGGTGCGGAGTACGAGTCCGCGGGGTAGGAATCCGCGGCATACGAATCGGCGGGGTAAGAGTCGGCGGCGGCATACGAGGCGGCGGCGTAGGAGTCGGCCTCCGGCTCCGCGGCCGCGAGCTCCGACTCCGCGGCCGGCATCGCCGTGACGCCGATCGGCGCGGCCGACACCGGGGCGGTGGCCCGGGGCATGGGGGCGGACGACACCGGCACCGCGGACGACGTGGCCGGATTGACGGCCGCGCCCGGGCGCTCCTCACTCACCGGCGGAGTGGAGACGGGCTGGGCGGCGGACACTGGCTGGCTCGTGGACTGCGCCGGCACGGACTCCGGCGCGATCGGTACGGACGTCGGCACAACCCCAGACGATGACAGGCCGGCGGCGTCCGCGGGACCGTTCGGCCCGGAAGGCACCCCAACGCTCGCCCCATCCGTCGCGACAGGCGGTGTGGCACCGGCGGCCCCGCTGATATCGCCCGGCAGGACCGTCGTGACCTCGTCATCCCCGTCGTCGCCCGGGCCGTCCTGGCCCCGCTCGCCGCCCGGGTCGGCCGCCGCCCAGGGGCCAGAGATCACCAGCCCGGCCGCGGGCAATCCGCCCCCGGACCGCGGGCCGGGCTGCTCGTCCCCCGAATCACTCACATAGGAAAGATCCGAATCGCCGGAACCGCCGATGGATGGGACAGCGGCGGCGGAGGAGGCCTGAGCCCGCGAGGATGGCTCCGCCACCCCGGCAACCGCCGACGAGACGACCGACGGCCCCGAGCCAGACGGCCCAGAAACAGATGCCTCCGCACCTGACGCCACCGAATCCGACGTCACCGCCCCCGGCATCAGCGCGTCCGGCGTTACTGCACCCGGCTTCACCGTGTCCGGCGTCCCGGCGGCCGGGACGCCGGTGACGGGGGCCTGCGAGTCCGCGGGGCCCGGCGCGGCCGAGCCGCCCTCGGCACCGGCCGACCCCGAATCGGCCGTCCACGGCGTGGGCATAGCCGCACCCAGCGCCGGCCCGAACGGCGACGACGCCCCCGGCGAGGTCGGCGCGCTGGCCGGCTTTCCGGCGTCCTCGACGGGCCGCGCGTAGGGCGAGGCCGGCACGGACGACGTCCCCACCGCGCTCGCGACCACCGGCGGCAGCGACAGCGTGGGCGAGGGCGTGCCGTCCGCCGCGCCCGCCGCGATCGACCCCGGCCCGCCCGGGCTGGCCAGGATCGAGCCGGGAATGGCGATCCCCGGCACCCGCGGCGGCGGGGCGTCCGGCGTCGTGTAGTCGGCCGTGTAGCTGGGCGTGCCCGCGGCGGCCGCGATGCCGGTGACCGGCGCCGTCGGGAAGGTCATGATCGGCACGGAGGGGCGGCCATACGGGCTGATGGAGGGGGTGCTCCACTGGCCGGGCGTCGGCGCCGCCGTGGCGCTCGCCGCCGCCACGAAGCGGGAGGCGATGGCCGGCGCGCCGGCCCAGTGCAGCCCCAGGTAGGAGGCGTGCACGCCGCGCTGCACGAAGCCCTCGGCGGGGCCGCCGGCCCAGGTCCAGGCGGCCTGCAGGCCGGCCCGCGGCGTGATGCTGGTGCGGTGCATCTTGTGGCCGATGACCTGCGCGCCGACCGGCAGCAGGACGGAGGACGAGCGGGCGGTGGCCTCGCGGTAGCCCAGCACCACGAGGTCGGTCTCGCGGGCCGAGGCGTCCACGACCCCGCACATGGGCCGGCCGTTGTAGTCGCGGCAGAGCCACACGAGGCCGGTGCCCTCCGCGGCGATCGGCTTGCCGGCGGCGGCGTGGGCGGCGACGGCGGCGCGGAGCCGGCCGTTGAAGGTGAGCTCCTCGGCGTACGACTCCGGAAGCGCCGCCCCGATGACCAGGCCGTCGACGTTGGGCGGGAGTGTCTCGTCGCGCAGCGGGTCGAACGCGACGACCTCGGCGCCGGCCGCGGCGAGCAGCTCGGCGGTCTCGGGGTAGGCGAAGGAGACGCCGATGATCGGCCGGCGGCCGATGCGCGTGGCGGCGAGCGAGGACATGGCCGGGTCGCCGGCCGCCGCGATCTCGGCCTCGGCGTCCCACGCGTCGGAGGTCAGCCGGGGCGCGGAGCGCGCCAGCGCCATGGTCCGGTCGATGTCGACGGCGCCGGCGATGACCTCGCCCAGGCGGCGCACGGCCCGCACGGCGTCGATGTTGTGGTGCACGACCGGGGCGACGCCGTGCTGGCGGGACGGCAGCGGCGCCCCCGACTCGCCGGCGTCGCTGAGGGCGTGGCGGCGTAGGGCGCCGAGGACCGGCACCCCGATGTCGTCGAGCGCCTCGCGCAGCAGCTGCTCGTGCCGGCTGGAGGCGACCCGGTTGAGGATCACGCCGCCGAGCCAGAGCAGCTCGTCGTAGGCGCGGAAGCCGTGCACGAGCGCGGCGACGGACTGTCCCATCGCGCCGACGTCGACGACCAGGACGACCGGCGCGCGCAGCAGGCCGGAGATCTGCGCAGTGGACTCGCTGTCGGTGCGCCCGGCCAGCCCGTCGAAGAGCCCCATGGTGCCCTCGACGACGGCGATGTCCAGCGAGCCGGCGCCGTGGGCGAACAGCGGTCCCATCCGCTTGGCCCCGACCATGCGCGGGTCGAGGTTGCGCCCGGGCCGCCCGGCGGCCAGCCCGAGGTAAGCGGCGTCGACGTGGTCCGGCCCGATCTTGAACCCGGCGGCCCGGTAGCCCCGAGCCGACAGCGCCGCGAGCAGTCCGACCGAGATGGCCGTCTTGCCGTGGCCCGACGACGGTGCGCTGATCACCAGCCGCGGGATCGTGCTCATGTGCTCCTCCGGCGCTCGGGCAGACGTGTGTCCCGGACGATACCGAACGGGCGCCACCCCGACCGCCCGGAAGCGGACGGGATACCGTGCAGGTTGTGTACCGGTTTCTCGCGACGCCCCGGTGGCTCGGCTACGCCGCGCTGACGGTGGCCGCGGCGGCCGTCATGGTGCTGCTCGGCCTGTGGCAGCTCGACCGCTATCACCAGCGGGCGGACATCAACGCCCGGATCGACGCCGGCACCTCGGCCGCGCCGGTGGCGCTGATCGGCGTGGTCGGCGCGCCCTCCGGCGGGCCCGGGACGGTCGGGCCGGCGCCGGCGGAGCACACCGAGTGGACCCGGGTGACGGTCACCGGCACCTACGACCCGGCCCACGAGATCCTGGTCCGCGGCCGGACCGTCGAGGGCGCGGTCGGCTTCGAGGTGCTGACCCCGCTGGTGCTCGGCGACGGCAAGGCGGTGCTGGTCGACCGGGGCTGGGTGCGCCCGGCCTCGTCCGGCGCGCTCACCGCGCCCCAGGTGCCCGCGGCCCCCGGCGGCAGCGTGACGGTGTCCGGCCGGCTGCAGCCGCCGGAGAGCCGGGGCGGGCGCCCGCAGGAGGTCGCCGGCCACTCGGAGATCCGCCGGATCACGCCCGCGGCGATCGCCCCGACGCTGCCCTATGCGATCTTCGACGCCTACGTCAGCGTCGACGAGCCCGCCGCCGGCCTGACCATGGTGCCCGCCGAGAAGCAGAACGCCCTGCAGAACGCCGGCTACGTCCTGCAGTGGTGGCTCTTCGCCGCGATGACCGTCTACGGCTACGGCTACCTGGCCCGCCGCGAGGCGCGCGGCCCGCGCCCGGACAACCTCCTGGACGAGGAGCCCGACGAAGCGGACGCCGCTCACAGCGTGCCCCGGTGAATCGCGCGAACCGCGTCGATGGTGTCCGCCTCTTCCGGGCGCTTGTCCTCGCGGTACCGCAAAACCCGGGCGAACCGCAGCGCCACCCCACCCGGATAGCGCGGTGACGTCTGCACCCCGTCGAAGGCGACCTCCACCACCAGCTCCGGCCGCACCCGCACCACCCACTCGGACTCCTCGACGGCCAGGGCGCGCAGCCGCTCGGTCTGCCACCGCAGCATCTCGTCGGTCATCCCCTTGAACGTCTTGCCCAACATCACGAACCCGCCGGTCGCGGGCTCCCGCGCGCCCAGGTGCAGGTTGGACAGCCACCCCCGGCGCCGCCCGTGCCCCCACTCGACGGCCAGCACCACCAGGTCGAGCGTGTGCCGCGGCTTGACCTTGACCCAGGCGGCGCCGCGCCGGCCCACGTCGTACGCCGCGCCGACCGACTTGATCACCAGCCCCTCGTGACCGTCGGCGACGGCCCGCGCGAAGGCCGCCTCGGCCTCCTCCGGCGAGCCGACCATGGCGCGCCCGACCCGCAGGCGCTCCGGGACCACCCGCTCCAGCGCCGCCCACCGCTGCCCGGCCGGCTCGTCGAGCAGGTCGACCCCGTCGAGGTGCAGGATGTCGAAGAAGAAGGGGTGCAGGACCGACACCCCGTCGCGCCGGGCGGCGCGGCTGGAGGTCTCCTGGAAGGGAATGGCCCGGCCGCTGCCGGGGTCGACGCCGACCGCCTCGCCGTCGAGCACGACCGAGGTCACGTCCAGCGCGGCCACCGCGGCGACCACGCCCGGCACCCGCGCGGTCAGGTCGTCCAGGCTGCGGCTGAAGACCGAGATCGCGGAGCCGTCCCGGTGCACCTGGATGCGCACCCCGTCGATCTTGATGTCGGCCGCGGCCGGCACCCCGGTGCCGGCGAGAGCCTCGGTGGCGTTGGGCGCGCTCGAGGCGAGCATCGGGGCGAGCGGCCGGCCGACGGTGAGCCGGTAGGCGTCCAGCGCCTCCACCCCGCCCAGCAGCGCGTCCGCCGCGACCGCCTTGAGGTCGCCGGCCAGGAGCAGGGCCCGGCGCACCGCGGCGGAGGAGAGCCCGGCGCCCCGGGCGAGAGCATCGGCGAGCAGGCCGGCCTGCGCACCCTGGCGCAGCTCGCCGCTGAGCAACCCGACCAGCAGCCGGCGCTCGGCGTCGGTGGCCGCGCCGAACAGGGCGGCGACCTGCTCGCGGCGGGCGGCCTGGGAGCCCTTGCCGGACAGCTGCGACATCCGCTCGAAGGCCAGGTCGACGTCGGCGACGCTCAGCGAGGCCTCGGCGGCGGGCGGCGGCAGGTCGCGCAGGCTCGCGTAACCCACCCCGGTCTGGCGCTGGCGCAGCTCGCCGGCCAGGTAGCCGGCGCCGGCGGCGACGGTGCGCGGGTCACCCGACTCGGCCAGCCCCCGCAGGGCGGCGGCCAGCAGGTCGATCTTGGCGTTGCGCGCCGAAGTCGCGGCCACCGCCCGGGAAACCCCTGCCAACTCCTCGAATCGCATATCCGGGATTCTGCCCCCGGGGTACGACAAATTCAGGGCTCAAGATCGGCTCAAGATCCAGAAATCGGAAATAAAGTATAAATCCGATAAGTCGCGGCGCGCCAGCGCCCGACTTATCGAAACAACCCTCAGACGTAGGCCTGGCGGATCGCATCGAGCACCCAGCCCATCCGGCGCACCGCCGCGTCCGGGTGCTCCCCGAACTCGTGGGCCACCAGCGCCGCGCACCCCCGCGGCCCGTGCCGCCGCACGCTGGCCATGACCGCCCGGCGGACCCGCTCCGCGTCGCGGGCCTCCGACAACTGCACGTCCGACACGAAGAGCGCCTCGGCGCGGACGTGTTCGAGAAGCTGTGGCGTCATGACTTGCTCCCTTCGCCTCAACCAAGCACACGCTCGCGGCAGAGCACCGCCGTGTCATCCGGGTTGCAGACGGGGTGGCATCGACCTCGCGACTGTGACCGGGAACAACCCCGGCAGGACTGTGGATCATCCGACTGGAGGACCACTTTCGCGCGGCGATAACGGAAAATCATGGTGTGAATACAGTCCGTGAGCAGAGGCCCTTCTGGGCGGCCTTCCTCACGCTCGGGGCGCTGACCGCCGCGGCAATCGCCGCGCTGCGCACCCTCGGCGTGGGCGCGCAGCTGGCCGGCGCCCTGTACGCCGGGCTGTCCATGATCACCGCGCTCGCCGTGCTGGCCGCGGTGTGGCGGTACCGCCCGAACGGTCGCACCGGCTGGCTGCTGCTCGGCGCCGGCCAGCTCATCTACACGGCCGGGGACGTCCTGTACATCGCGCAGAACCTCGCGCACGGCGAGGTCGCGTTCCCGAACGCCGCCGACGGCCTCTACCTGGCGCAGTATCCCCTCGTCGTGGCCGCGCTGGTGAGCTTCGTGCGGCGCCGCACCCCCGGCCGGCACACCCCGTCACTGCTGGACGCCGGCATCCTGGCCATCGCCGCCGGCCTGCTGTCCTGGGTGTACCTCATCGGCCCCCTCACCGCCGCGGAGGGACTGACGCCGGCGGCCCGGCTGGTGACCGTCGCGTACCCGGTCGGCGACCTGCTCGTGCTGGTCATCGGCCTGCGGATGCTGCTCGGCGGGGGCGCCCGCACGCCCAGCTACCTCATGCTGCTGGGCAGCCTGGTCACCATGCTCGCGGCCGACACCGCGTTCACGGTCCTGGGCGGCCCGGCGAACGGCTGGGAGTGCTTCCTGTGGCTGATGGCCTACGCTCTGCTCGGCGGCTCGGCCCTGCACCCCTCCATGCGGCGCATCGACGACCCGGCGCCGGTGCGGGCGGTCCCCACCACGCCGGCGCGCCTGGTGGCCCTGGCCGCCGCGTCATTGCTTGCCCCGGTGGTACTGCTGGTGCAGTACGCCCGCGGCACAACGCGCGACGTCCCGGTCATCGCCGTCGCGTGCGCCCTGCTGTTCCTGCTCGTCCTCGGGCGGATGGCCGGCCTGGTCGCCGACCAGCACCGGCTGGCCGTGACCGACGCGCTGACCGGCCTGCGCACCCGGCGGGCGTTCGAGGAGCGCCTCCGCGCCGCGCGGAGGGGCCGCCCGCTCGGGCTGATCCTGGTGGACATCGACCACTTCAAGCGGGTGAACGACACCTTCGGCCACCCGACCGGCGACCGGGTCCTGCGCGAGGTCGCGGACCGGCTGCGCGCGGCGGCCGGGCCCGGCGTGACCCTGGCCCGCTACGGCGGCGAGGAGTTCGCGCTGCTCGTCTCGGACGCCGACGCGGAGCGCACGGCACAGGTCGCGGACCGGCTGCACGCGGCTGTGGGCGGCGGGCCGATCGAGCTGGGTGCGGGCGTCCACCGCGCCGTTTCGGTCTCCGCCGGTACCGCGGTGCTCCCCGCCGACACCGCCGACCCCGCCGAGCTGGTGCAACTGGCCGACCGGGCGCTCTACGCGGCCAAGCGGGCCGGCCGCGACCGGGTCGTGGCGGCCGGCCGGTCCGCGAAGGTCACCCGCGTCCCGGCCGAGCCCGACAACCGGCCCGCCCCGCTACCGCGCCCCCGCCGCACCGAGCTCGAGGCCGCCTGACCCCGCAACACAAAACCGCACCAGGCCGCCGAACCCCGGACACAAATCCGCCCAAACCGCACCAAGCTCAAGCCCACCCGACCCGGAAAACAACCGCGCCCGAGCCGCACCATGCTCGACCCTGGGACACGAATCGCTCGAGCTGCACCTCGCACGGCGGGCGGCGGATCCGCCGCGCTCACCGCGCCCGCGCCGCGCCCAGCTCCAAGCCGCCGGACAGGAGCGGCTCGAGGACGTCGGGCGGTACCGGGCGGGAGAACAGGTAGCCCTGGGCGTGCTCGCAGCCCAGCGCCCGCAGCGTCGCCGCCTGCTCCTCGGTCTCCACGCCCTCGGCCACGGTCTGCAGCGACAGCCCACCGGCCAGCTGCAGGATCGCCCGCATGAGCGTGGTGTCGACCGAGGTGGCGATGAACGTGCGGTCGACCTTCAGCACGTCGACCGGCAGGTGGACGAGGTAGGCCAGGGACGAGTACCCGGTGCCGAAGTCGTCGATGGCCACGCGCACGCCGTCCGCGCGCAGCACATCGAGCCGGGCCGTGGACTCGGCGTCGGCGACCAGCGCGCTCTCGGTCACCTCCAGCACGAGCGCGGTGGGCGGCAGCCCGCCCGCGGCCAGCGCGGCCCGCACCCGCTCGACGAAGTCCGGCTCGCGCAACTGGTGGGCGGCGACGTTCACGGTGACGCTGATGCCGGAGCGCTCGTGCCACTCCCGCGCCTGCGCGCACGCCCGGGCCAGCACCCACCAGCCCAGTGGCACGATCAGGCCGATGGCCTCGGCGACCGGCACGAACACGCCCGGCGGGATCGCCTCGCCGCCCGGCGGGTGCCAGCGCAGCAGGGCCTCGACCGCGGTGACCCGCCCGTCGCTCAGGCGCACGACCGGCTGGTAGTGCAGCTCGAACTCGCCCTCGCGCAGCGCCCGGCGCAGCCCCGCGGCGAGCTCCCGGTGCCGGTCGGCGGCGGTGCGCAGGCCGGTGTCGAACCACACGGTCCGGTCCTTGCCGCCGCCCTTGGCCGCCTCCAGGGCCAGGTCGGCGTCGCGCAGGATCTCCGCCGAGGTGCGCTGCCCGTCGGCCACGACCACGCCGGCACTGCCGGTCAGGTGCACGGTCCGCCCGGCCAGGGCAAACGCGGCCCGCAGCGCGGCCAGCGCCCGCTCGGCCGCGTCGGGCGGCGCCGGCCCGCGCCACACGGCCGCGAACTCGTCGTCGCCCGGGCGCGCGAGCACGTCGGCGTCCGGCAGGGCGGCCCGCAGCCGCTGCGCCACCTGCACCAGCAGCGCGTCCCCGGCCTGGTGCCCGAGCTCGTCGTTGATCTCCTTGAAGCCGTCGAGGTCGAGCAGCACCACGCTGAGCCCCGGCCCGATGTCGTGCAGCAGGGCGGTGAGCATGGCCCGGCTGGCCAGCCCGGTGACCGGGTCGCGGGTGGCCCGGTCGCGCAGGGCCCGCTCCAGCCCGCGGCGGCGGGCCGAGGACCGCTCGAGCGAGCGCGTCAGGCGCCGCGCGCGGTGGCGGACGAGCAGCACGGCGATGCCCGCCGCGGCCAGCGCCGTCGCGCCGGCCAGGAGGGACGAGAACTGCCTGGCCATCGCCGGTACGGCGGCCAGAAACGCCGCCCCGGCCACCCACACGGCGGCGAGCAGCGCCCCCTGGCGACCCGCCCCGGGCCGCCGCGGACGAGGGCTCGGCTTGCGACGCACATGTGCATGCTATCGGCCTAATATCCGATTTCTCCGACTTGCCGGATAACACGCGGCGCGATCGTCCCGCCGACCCATCCCGTTGACGCGACGTACAGCGTACGTCTAACGTGGATGACGTACACCGTACGTTCTATCCGCTCCGCCTTCGGGGAGGGCATCAAGATGGCCGGAGAACGTCAACCGGAAGGCCTGCTCCACCGCCTGACACACCGCATCCCGGGCGTCCCGGGACACGCCGACCACCCGCCCGGCCACCAGGGCCGGGCGTTGCGGAAACCGCGCCCCGAAGGGGCGCCGAAGAACCGGAACCACACCGCCGCACGGCCACCTCGGGTGCTCGTGGCCTGGCAGCGCCGGGTCGCCGCCCTCTTCGGCCGGCAACTGCCGTGAGTGCGGCGGCCGGACCACCCGGCGAGCCGGCGGCGCCGGCCCGGAATCCGGCATTTGAGGCCCGGACGGGCCTGCACTGGCGCGGCCGCCTCGTGGAACTCGTCCTACCCTCGCTACTGCCGCTGTGCCGGCAGGAACTCCAACAAATAGCCGACTCTCGCGCACTATCCACGCACAGCGGAATATCCGGAAGTATCGGATAAGTCCGCAAGACGCGCATGGCGCCGCAGCCCGAGGGCCACGGCGCCATGCGCGCTGTTCAAGAGGTGGCGATCAGCTCCGCCACTCGAAGCCGGACTCCACGACGACCTTGTCCGCGGTGGCGGCGATCCGGTCGGCGAAGCGGTTGGCGTGGTGGCCGCAGAACGACAGCTCCCCGGCGTTGGCGAAGGTCGCGGTGAGCTTCGCCGCGGCGCCGCAGCTGTCGCAGCGCTCGCCCTCCAGCTCGGGGACGACGTGAACGGCCGGGCGCGAGATCAGCATCGGGGTCATTTCAGTCTCCTCGAAAGTCGAACCGGCGGGCAGCTGGTTGAAATGTGGCATTTCTGGGTCTTGCGCCTTACCGGACCAACATTACGTTCGCCGGAATTGAGCGCCTAGTTCGTAAGCGTTGGCATTCGGTCACCGGTCGGTTGCCGGAACCGACCGTTCGTCTGATGCATCACGAGGGCGGTCCACATACCCGACCGGCACCGTTTTGACACCTACTGCCTGGCCAGGTGGCCCATCTCACGAATGAGCGCGGCAAGTCCACAGTGGACCGGTCGGGACACCCCAACGGCAACTTCCGGCGAACCGGGGGTGTACCCCGGGCTGGCGAATCTTGTGGAGGTCCGGATGACACAGCCGGATCGCAGCACCCGCTCCCCAGGATTGCGCCAGCTACGGAAGGGCTTTGAATAGATGATTCGCCGCAATGCCCGCACCTTGATGCCGATCGCCGCGCTCGCCCTCGGTGCCGGACTCGGCACCGCCGTCTACTGCGCCCCCGCCGCCGCTGCGGAGACGACCGACGTCGTGCGCTCGGGCGCCGCGGACGACACCTACAGCTCCAGCTCCCGCCCGTCGTACAACTTCGGCTCCTCCAGCAACCTCGTCGCGGGCCGCCAGGGCGCGGACACGATGATCGGCTTCCTGAAGTTCACCGTGGCGGCCCCGGGCGCCGGTGCCAGCGTCAAGGGCGCCAAGATCACGCTGACCCGGGCGTCCGGCAAGCTGCCCGGCTCGATCGTGCTGCGCAAGGTGACCGACACGGCATGGACCGAGAAGACGCTGAACGCCAAGAACAACCCGGCCCTCGGCGCCGCGATCGGCACCGCCAAGCCGGCCGCCACCGCCGCGACGGTCTCCTTCGACGTGAGCTCCGTGGTCAAGGGCGCCGGGACGTACGCCTTCGCGGTGACCTCGACCGTGGCCAACACCCCGGCCCGGTTCCGCTCCGCCGACGCGCCCACCGGCCAGCCCGCGCTGGATGTCACGGTGACCCGCAAGGCCGTCACCGAGCCGACCGAGAGCGCCCCGGCGAAGCCCCCGACCACACCGGCCACGAGCCCGACCACACCGGCCACGAGCCCGACCACGCCGGCGACCACGGACCCCGGCGACTGCGCGGTGGGCGCCAAGCTCGTCCCGACCTGCGGCGTGCTGTGGGGCGCGGCGGCCGGCGGCTTCTCCGACGTGCCGCGCGACGAGGCCCTGAAGACCTTCGAGGCGAAGACGGGCCGGACGTCGACGATTTACCACACGTACCACAAGGGCGACGAGCTGTTCCCCACCAAGAACGAGATCGCCATGACCAACGACCCGGCGCGCCCGCGCACGCTGATGCTGAACTGGAAGGTCGGCTACGGCACCACGTGGGCCAACGTGGCCAAGGGCAGCGAGGACGCGCGCATCGACCGGCTGGCCACCTACATCAAGGCCAACTTCGCCACCAAGCCGTTCTTCATGGTGCTGCACCACGAGCCGGAGAACGACGTCAACCCGAAGGACGGCTCGGGCCAGACGGCCAAGGACTTCGCCGCCATGTTCCGCCACACCGCGCTGCGCCTGAAGGCCGACGGCGTCAACAACGCCGTGTTCGTGGTCGCGTACATGAACTACGAGAAGTGGAACAGCGCGTCGTGGTGGTACGACATGTACCCGGGCGACGACGTCGTGGACTGGATCGGCGTGGACACCTACAACAACGCGCAGCCGGGCGGTTTCCACTACGGCGACTTCAACTACATGATGAACCGCACCAGCGCCGGCTTCCCGGGCTTCTACAACTGGGCCACGACCAAGCACCCGGGCAAGCCGGTCATGGTCGCCGAGTGGGGCGTGTACGACTCGTCCGCCACGGTCGCGGGCAAGAACAAGGCCGACGTCTACGCCACCGTCCTGCCCCAGCTGGCCAAGATGCCCCAGATCAAGGGCCTGGTGTACTTCGAGACCGCGCGCGACCAGAGCGGTCATGACATCCGCATGGACGACACCCCGGAGGCGCTGGCCGGCTTCAAGAAGATCGCCGCCGACCCGCGTTTCAACGTGAAGCTCTAACACCCGGTTCCCCCCGGTGAGTGAAGGCCGCTCGGACCATGCGTCCGGGCGGCCTTCGCCATTTCCGGCGGAATTCGCCGGGAAAACCTTCCGGCAACCGGCGGCAACCGGGGGCCCAAGCGCGCCCCCGGCGCCGGGCAACCGCCCTGCTACCTGCGGGGCCCCGGGGCAACCACCCGCGGCCCGCAAGCTTTTCGTAGCAAGGAAATGCCACACCGGACCACGGCAAATCAAATGACGCAACGATATGCCGGCTCACCGTAAAGGGATGCAGACATAATGACGAAGAACATCGCCCGTCGCGCCATTACCGGAATCGTCTTCGGCGGCGCCGCCGCGGCCCTGACCGCGGCCTCCTTCGGCGCCTCCGCCTACGCCGCCCCGGCCGAGGGCACCGTGCGGGGCACCGACGCCGCCGGCGCGCTCAAGGACCAGTACATCGTGGTCATGAAGGACGGCTCGACGACGACCTCGGACACGCTCGCCGGCAAGGTCGGCGGCAGGGTCAGGGACCGGTTCGACAGCGCGGTGCGCGGTTTCTCCGGTCGCATGAGCGCCACCGCGGCCCGCCGCCTGGCCGCCGATCCCGACGTCGCCTACGTCGAGCAGGACCGCAAGGTCTCCATCGAGGGCACCGAGACCGGCGCCACCTGGGGCCTGGACCGCATCGACCAGCAGGCGCTGCCGCTCGACGGGTCCTACACGTACGGCCCGGCCGGCGACGTCACCGCGTACATCATCGACACCGGCATCCGCCTGACGCACAGCGAGTTCGGCGGCCGCGCCCGCTCCGGCTACGACTTCGTGGACAACGACGCGGACGCGAGCGACTGCCAGGGCCACGGCACGCACGTCGCCGGCACCGTCGGCGGCAAGACCTACGGCGTGGCCAAGGACGTCAAGCTGGTGGCGGTCCGCGTGCTGGACTGCTCCGGCAACGGCTCCTACTCGCAGATCATCGCCGGCGTCGACTGGGTCACCAAGAACGCCGTCAAGCCCGCGGTGGCTAACATGAGCCTGGGCGGCTCGGCCGGCACCACCCTGGACAACGCGGTCAAGCGCTCCATCGCGGCCGGCATCACCTACGCGGTGGCCGGCGGCAACGACTCCGCCAACGCGTGCAGCAAGTCCCCGGCCCGCCTGCCGGAGGCGATCACCGTCGGCGCCACCGACAACACCGACACCCGCGCGAGCTTCTCCAACTTCGGCAACTGCCTGGACATCTTCGCGCCGGGCGTGAACATCACGTCCAGCTCGAACAGCTCCAACACCGCCACCCAGCGGATGAGCGGCACCTCGATGGCCACCCCGCACGTGGCCGGCGCGGCCGCGCTCTACCTCGGCTCGCACCCCGCCGCCACCCCGGCGGAGGTCCGCGACGCGCTGGTCAACGGCGCGATCTCCGGCGCGGTGAAGGGCGCGGGCAGCGGCTCGCCGAACAAGCTCCTGTACACCGGCACGCTGACCGAGACCACCCCAGCCACCCCGACGACCCCAGCCACCCCGACGACCCCGGACGACCCCGCGACGCCGACCACGCCGACCACGCCGTCCAACCCGACGACGCCGGCCACGCCGGCCGCCTGCGCCCCGGCCGTGAGCACCGCCTCGGTCGCCATCCCGGACCCGGGCACCGCCGCCAGCAAGGTCGTCATCGCCAACTGCGCCGGCAAGGGGGCCAAGAACGCCACGGTGAAGGTGTCGATCAAGCACGCCGACCGCGGTGACCTGCGCATCGACCTCATCGCCCCGGACGGCACCGACTACAAGCTCAAGAGCTCCACGTCGACCGACCACAACGCGTTCACGACCACCACCTACACGGTCGACCTGTCCGGCAGGGTCCGCAACGGCACCTGGACCCTGCAGGTCAAGGACGTCTTCAGGGGCGACGCCGGCAAGCTGACCGGCTGGACGCTCACCGTCTGACCCACCGGAACCACGAAGGCCCTCACCGCCCCCCGGTGAGGGCCTTCGTCGTAGCCAAACAGGGATATCTAATCCTGAAAATCCCCCACAATTGGGGCGTATCAGCCGTACCGTCAGGGGCAAATCAAGGTCACGAGGGCAGTCACGATGGCAAGGGGGACCACCATGAGCACCGCCAGAGAGTCGATCGAGGTGGCCGTACCGGTGGAGGTCGTCTACGAGCAGCTCGCCCACTTCGAGAACTACCCCCAGTTCATGTCCGGCGTCATGAGCATGGCCCCGATCGACGCCTCCACCGCGCACATGGTGCTCGACCTCGAGGGGATCCGGGCCGAGTTCGACGCGCGGATCACCGAGGCCCGTCCCGGCGAGTTCCTGTGCTGGGAGGCGATGGACGGACCGCAGGTGATCGAGGCGCTGCGGCTGGAGCCGATGGCTGACGACATGACCCGGATCATCGCGGAGCTGCAGATCGACGCCCGCGAGCTGATGCCCGCCGAGGAGCACGCGGCGGAGGTGCTCAACCGGCGGCTCAAGGCCGACCTGAAGGGCTTCAAGCGGTTCTGCGAGGAGGCCGCCAAGGCCGCGAAGGAGGCCACGACGGCCGAGACCAAGGAGACCAAGAGCGCACCGCGGCCCAGCCCGGCCACCATTGCCCGGGGCATCGCGCGCGGCATCGCCTCGGCCTCCGGGCTCACCCACCACGCCACCAACGAGCGCCCGGCCCAGCCGGCCTCCGGCAACGGCAACCTGGGCCCGATGCAGCACGTCGGCGAGCGGGGCACCCGGGTCCGCCAGCAGCACGACATCTAGGCCAGCGAGCCCAAAGGGCGCCGGCCCATCGGTCGGCGCCCTTTCGCTATCCCCCGGAAATCTCCCCAAAAGCCGCATATCCTAAAGACCTAGGGTGAGAGGAGCGAGCGGAGCGATGACCGCGATCCTGGTCGCCGACGACGACATGGACATCAGGGACCTCGTAGCCTTCAAGCTGGAGCAGGCGGGGTACGACGTGGTAGCCGTCGACAACGGCCTCGCCGCACTCACCGCGGCCACGCAGAACCCGCCCGACCTGGTGGTCCTCGACGTCATGATGCCCGGCATGTCCGGCATCGACGTGTGCCGCCAGCTGCGCCAGGAGCAGGCCACCAAGGGGCTGCCGATCATCCTGCTCACCGCCCGCGCCCAGGAGGGCGACGTCGAGGTCGGCTTCGGCGCCGGCGCCGACGACTACATCGTCAAACCCTTCAGCCCGCGGGAGTTGGTGAGCCGGGTCGAGGCGGTCCTGGCCCGCATGCGCACGTGACGCTCGCCGGCGCCGCTCTGGTGGCGCTGCTCGTCATGCTCTTCGCCGCGCTCGTCCTCGGCGGCCTCATCATCGGGGGCCGCGCGGTGCGCCGCGCCCGCGAGGCCAAGCGGGCGAAGCTGGCCAAGCCCGCCCGGCAGCTCCTGCTGGCCATCGCGGCCGGCGACGACGACGACGCCCAGGTCGAGCAGCTCGTGCGGCTGCCCGAGGAGGTCTGGCTCGCGGTGGAGCCCAACGCGGTCGCGCTGCTGGGCAAGGTCCGCGGCGAGGCACACGCCCTGCTCGTCGACGTCTTCGAGCGCCGCGGCGCCGCCTGGCGGGCCCGCAGCCAGCTCAAGCGGCGCGACCCGGTGGCCCGCGCGATGGCCGCCGAGGTGCTGGGCAACCTCGGGCGCAAGGACGCGCTGCTGCCCCTGTGCGACCTGCTCTCCGATCCCGACGCGGACGTGCGCGTGGTCGCCGCCCGCTCGCTCGGCCGCATCGGCGACGCCGGCGCGACCCAGCCGCTGCTGGCCACGCTGCCCAGCCGCCGGCCGGTCCCGGCCCACGTGGTGGCGACCGCGCTGACCCGGCTCGGCACCGAGGCCCAGGGCGCGCTGACCGCCTCGCTGGACGACCCGCGGGCGCCGGTGCGGGCCACGGCGGCCGAGGTGCTCGGCCTCATCGGCGCGGTCGGCGCGACCGTGCGGGTGGAGAGCGCCCTGCGCGCCGATCCTTCCCTCGAGGTGCGGATCAGCGCGGCGCGTTCCCTCGGCCGGCTGGGCACCCGCACGGCGATGGCGCCCCTGCTCGATGCTCTAGACGAAGACAAGCCGGCGGTACTGCGAGCAGAGGCCGCCAAGGCGCTGGGCGAGCTGGGCGCGGTGAGCGCCGCACCGGTCCTCACCGAGCTGCTGGCCGACCCGGACTACGCCGTCGCCCACAACGCCGCGCGGTCCCTGCTCCGGCTGGGCAACGCCGGGCGGGCCGCGCTGGTGGCCGCCGAGCACCGCGCGCACGTACGCCCCCGGCACAGCGCCGAGCCCGACGAGGGGCCCGACCCGGAGGTGCTGCTGGGCGCGGCCCACGCCCGCGAGGCGCTGGCCGCCGCCGAGCTGGACGACCACCGCAAGCAGACGGTGCCATGACCGCCGACTGGGTGCGCGACCTGCTGCACGTGACGGACATCTTCATCCTGACGTACTTCCTCGCCATCAACAGCAGCTATCTGGTGCTCATCGTGCTGGCCGGCGCCGAGTTCGTGCACCACCTGCGCCGGATCCCCTTCGCCGGGCACGAGGAGACGTACCGCAGCCCGCTCACCGAGCCCATCTCGGTGCTCGTCCCCGCGCACAACGAGTCGGCCGGCATCGTGCAGTCGGTGCAGGCGATGCTGGCCCTGCGGTACCCCGTCTTCGAGATCATCGTCATCGACGACGGCTCCAGCGACGACACGTTCCAACGGCTGGAGGAGGAGTTCGGCCTGGTCGAGGTGCCGCGCGTGGTCCCCGACGCGACCCCGACCCGGGGCGGCATCATCTCCATCCACGTGCCCAAGGACCGCCCCGACCCGCTGGTCGTGGTGCGCAAGGAGAACGGCGGCAAGACCGACGCGCTCAACACGGGCATCAACGTGGCCCAGTACCCGCTGGTGTGCATGGTCGACGCGGACTCGATCCTCGACCCGCAGGCGCTGCTGTCGGTGGCCAAGCCGTTCTCGGACGACCCGGTGCGCACCGTCGCCTCCGGCGGGGTCATCCGCGTCGCCAACGGCTGCTCCGTCGTGGCCGGCCGCATCGTGGACGTACGGATGCCGAGGCAATGGCTCCCCCGGGTGCAGGTCGTGGAATATCTGCGGGCCTTCCTGCTCGGGCGGACCGGCTGGTCGCGGCTGGGCGGGCTGCTCATCATCTCCGGCGCGTTCGGCATCTTCCGCAAGGAGCTGCTCATCGAGGTGGGCGGCCTGGCACACGACTGCATCGGCGAGGACGCCGAGCTCGTGGTACGGCTGCACAAGCACCTGCGCCGGCAGAAGCGCGACTACCGCATCGTGTTCGTGGCCGAGCCGGTCTCGTGGAGCGAGGCCCCGAGCACGCTGAAGGTGCTGGGCAAGCAGCGCCGGCGCTGGCACCGCGGGATCGCCGAGATCCTCGGCAAGCACCGCCCGATGATCCTCAATCCGCGGTACGGCCGCATCGGCATGGTCGCGATGCCCTACTACGTGCTGTTCGAGCTGCTGGCCCCGGTCATCGAGCTGGCCGGGGTGATCCTCGTGCCGCTCGGCCTCTACGTCGGTGCCGTCGACGCCCGGTTCGCCGTGGTCTTCGTCTCGGTCGCCTACGGCTACGCGCTGCTGCTCAACCTCATCGCGCTCACCGTCGAGGAGTACTCGTTCCACCGCTACCACCGGTGGACGGACCTGGTCGCCTCGGTGCTCGCCTCGATCGTGGAGAACGTGGGCTACCGGCAGCTGACCGCGCTGTGGCGGACCATGGGCATGTGGTCGGCCATCCGCGGCGGCAAGCACGTGTGGGGCGAGATGACGCGGACCGGCTTCCAGACGGTACAGACGCAGCCCTTCGACAAGGCTCCCGAGGCGCCGGCTACAACCAGAGAGGACGCTCGCGCGGAAGCCGGATCGTGAACGTGGTGCCGTGCCCGAGCAGGCTCTCCACGGAGATCTCCCCGCCGTGCCCCTCGACGATCGTCTTGGTGATCGCCAGGCCCAGCCCGGCCCCCTGCACCGCCTCGCGGACCGCGAAGGTGCCCCGCCAGAAGCGGGTGAACAGCTTCTTCTGCTCGTCGGGGTCGATGCCGACGCCGTTGTCGCGGACCTCGATCTCCACGTGCTCGCCGTCGACCCGCGCGACGAGCTCGACCAGCCCGCCGTCCGGGGTGAAGTTGACGCCGTTGACGAGCAGGTTGGACAGCGCCCGCTGCAGCTGGCCGGCGTCGGCCTCGACCCGCCCGAGCGAGTCCTGCACCGACAGCACCAGCCGGTGCCCACGCCGCTTGGCCCGCGGCTCGACGGCGGCGTGCGCGGCCGCGAGCACGTCGTGCAGCTCGGTCGGGCGCAGCTCCAGGTCGAAGACGCCGGCCTCCACCTTGGAGATGGTGAGCATGTCCTCGATGAGGGCGCGCAGCCGGTCGGAGTTGCGCCCGATGACGCCGAGCATGCGGCTCTGGGCCGGGGTGAGCGGCCCGGCGTCGCCGGAGGTGAGCACCTCGAGGTGGCCGATGACGTTGGTCAGCGGCGTGCGGAACTCGTGCGACACCGTCGCCACGAAGTCGCTCTTGGCCAGGTCGAGCTCGCGCAGCCGGGACACCGCCTCGCGCTCGTGCTCGTAGGCGTGGCGCAGCGCGTCCTCGGTCCGCTTGCGGTCGGTGATGTCGTGCACGAAGGCGTTGAACGACCAGCCCGTCATCGGGTCCTGCACGGCCCACACGGCGAGCTCGACCGGGAACGCGTAGCCGTTGGCGTGCCAGGCGGTGATCTCGAAGCGGTTGTCGAGGACCCGCCGCTCCCCCGTCGTCAGGAAGCGGCCCACGCCGAGATGGTGGGCGTCGCGGTACTGCGGGGGAATGATCGTGTCGGCCAGCCGGCGCCCGACGGCCTCCTCCTTGGACAGCCCGAACACCTTCTCCGCGGCCGCGTTCCAGGCGGTGATCATCCCGCCCTCGTCCATGGCCACGAACGCCTCGACGCAGCTGTCGAGCACGCGCTGCAGCCGCTGCGAGCCGAAGAGCAGCGCCTGCCGGGCGGCCATCCGGTCGGCCACCCGGCCGAGCTGGATGCCCACGTCGGACATGATCTCCAGCAGCCCCGGATCGGGCTCGGCCGGCTCGCGGGTGAAGAACTCGAGCACCGCGGCGACGACCCCGCGCGCGGTGACGGGAAAGGCGATCGCGGCGCCGACGCCCGCGATGTCGGGCCGCACGAACGTCCTCTCCTCGGACACGTCGGCGATCCACTGTGGACGGCCGGTCTTGGCGGCCCGGCCGACGATCCCGCCGCCGAGGGGGAAGGACACGTCCTGGCTGGCCCTGCGCAGCTCGGCGAACTCCCCCGGCACCTCCTCGTGCCACACGTCGGTGGACACGAAGACCCGGCGGTCGCGGTCGTCGGGCAGGCACAGGTGGCCCACCGGCCATCCGGTCGCCGCGCACACCGCATTGATCACCGGCAGGCCGGCGTCCCGGATGTCGTCGGCCTCGTTCGCGATCCGTGTCGCCTCCTGCAGCAGGGAGACGAGGACGAGTTCGCGATCCTTCGGCACACCTTGATCCTAAAGGTCTGGCCCGCCACGATTCGCCGGTTTCGGGCGAACCATGACGGGCCTGGACTGCTGTGCCCTCAGGCGGCCACGGACTCCTCCTCCAGCGCCGTGGCGACCTCCCGGACGTACCGGTAATGCCCGACCTCGCCGGAGCGCACCGCGTCGCTCGCCGCGGCCAGGCGCACGCCCTGCTCGGCGCAGGCCCGGGCCAGGCGCAGCCCCGGCAGCCGGTGCCGCTCGCTGATCTCGACCACGGTGGCGTTGGCCCGGCAGGCCTCGACCAGCTCGGCGATGGCACTGTCCGGCACCGCCTGCTCGTCGATGCCCGCGCGGGCCAGGAAGTCCAGCGGCCGGGCGAGGTGGGTCGGCGCGTAGCGGGACACCCGCTCGACGGCCAGCCCGGTCACGGTGACCACCTGGTCGATGACGTCGAGGGCGCGCATCGTGCCGGCCTCGATCTGGGCCCGCACAACGTCGGGGGTGAGCAGCCCGGCGGGCAGCGGCAGCCGGTTGAGCCCGACGGAGATCACTTCGAGGCCGCCGAGGTCGGCCGGGAAGGCGAGCCAGCCGTCGATGCCGATCGCCTCCACCTCGACCCCGCGGCGCAGGACGACGTCGGTGCGCTGCTGCGCCCGCTGGATGGAGGAGAGGTACGGCGGAAGCCAGCTCGTGTCCGGTCCGACCCGGTCGGCGAAGGTGAGCTCCGCGAGGCCGGCCTGCTCAGCGGCGGCGACGAGCACACTGACGCTGTCACGACCGGACGAGAACGCGGTGTGGACGTGCCCGTCGGCGGAAAGGTCGATCATCAGGCTCTCATTTCGTGGGCGGGGTTGGGCGGGACGCTTACCAGCTTGGGCAGGCTGGGTCGCGGCGGCCGTTCCCGGTCGGGTGCGGCTCGGTTCAGCGGCCGCCGACGATTCCGCCAGCCCGGCCTCCCCGCGCGGCCTTTGCCCGAAATGTCGGGCGCTGGCGCGCCACGACATTTCGGACTTATACCCGGCCGGGGTATAAATCCGATAAGTCGTGGCGCGCCAGCGCCCGACTTATCGGTCTCGCGGCCTACGCTCCAGTTGCCCGCTTGCGGCCCGAATTGCCGCGCCTACGCCCCGGTTGCCCTGCCTGCGGCCTACGCCCGAGTTGTCGCGCCTAGGTATCCGCAGGGCTACTCGGCGCGATCCATGACCGGACGGCGGTAGCGGTACCCGAAACCGCGCACCGACTCGATGGGCGACGCGTCGGGATCGGTCCAGCCGAGCTTGCGCCGCAGCCGCAGCACCGCGAACTTCACCCGCTCCGGCCCGATCCCGGTCGGGTCGTCCCACGCCTGCGCCAGCAGCTGGTTGGGCGAGAGCACCGCGCCGGCGTGCCGGACCAGGACGTTGAGGAGCCGGAACTCGGTCGGGGTCAGGCGCACCTCGTCGCCGGCCACGAACGTGCGCCGGGCCGCCGGGTCGATGCGCAGGACGCCGTCGTCGTACACCTCGTCGGCCCACGACGCCGGGCCCGCGCTGCGGCGCAACAGGGCCTCCACCCGGGCCACCAGCTCGGCGTTGGTGAAGGGCTTGGTGAGGTAGTCGTCGGCGCCGCCGCGCAGGCCGCGGACCTTGTCCGACTCCTGGCCGTGCGCGGTGAGCAGGAGCACCGGCACGTCGCTGACGTCGCGCAGGCGCTCCAGGACCTGCCAGCCGTCCATGCCGGGCAGGCCGATGTCAAGAATCACCAGCTCGGGGCGCTCCGTATAGGCGTCACGCAGGCCGGTGCGGCCGTCCTTGGCGTGCGCGACCTGATGCCCGGCGCGCGTGAGGAGCAGGCGCAGTGCCATGGCGATATCCGGATCGTCCTCGACGACGAGAAGTCGGCTCACGATCATCCCCCATTTCGTGCCGGTCGCGTGGGCAACGACAGCGTGACCGTCGTGCCGACCCCTTCAGTGCTGGCGACGCTGATGCTGCCGCCGTGTAACTCGACGATGGCCCGGCTGACGACCAGCCCGAGTCCGGTGCCGGGCATGACCTGCCGCCCGACGGCCGCGGTCACGTTGGAACCGCGGAAGAACGCGCTGAACAGCCGCGGCAGGTCGGCGGCGGGAATGCCGACGCCGGAGTCCGCCACGGACACGCTCCAGCCCTCGCCGTCGGCGTGGTCCTCCAGGCCCGGCCAGGCCTTGACGGTCACCCGCCCGCCGCTGGGCGTGAACTTCACGGCGTTGCTGACGAGGTTGTCCACCACCTGATGCACCCGGGTGTCGTCGCAGACGATGTCCGGGCCGTCCTGGCAGTCCAGGAGCAGCTCGATGCCGGACGCCCGGGCCGCGGGCAGCCGCTCGGCCACCGCGACGCCGAGCAGCTCCGGCAGGCGGGTCGGGATCGGCTTGAGCTGCAGCGTGCGGGCCTCCAGGCGGGACAGCAGCAGCAGGTCCTCGATGAGACGCAACAGGCGGTTGGCGTTGCGGTCGATGACGGAGAGGTACGTGCGCTGGTCCTCGGAGAGGTCCCCGCTCGTGCTGTCGCCGAGCAGGTGCGAGAACGCCACCACGGAGGAGAGCGGGCCGCGCAGCTCGTGCGAGACGCTGGCCACGAACTCGTTGTTCATCGCGCTCGCCTCGACCAGGGCCTGGTTGCGCTCCTCGAGGCCACGGCTGCGCTCCTCCAGCCCGCGGCGCACCGCGACCCGGGCGGTGACGTCGCGCAGGTGGATGAGCGTGCCGCCGTCGGCCCGCCCGGCGCCCGGGCCGGTCACCGGCACCAGGTCCAGCTCGAGCACCCGGCCGTCCTCGAAGCCCAGCTCCTCGCCGACGACGGCCCGCCGGGCGCGGAAGCCGGACCGCAGGCGATCCACGCGGTACGCCTCCGTCCCCAACCGCGCGATGGTGCGCTGGATGACCTCGACCCAGTCCAGCGGCTCGGGGTCGGGGTCGTGCTCCGGGCTGACGTCGAGCACGCCGGTGTCCAGCAGCCGATGGGCGGCCCGGTTGGCCAGGCACACGCGCCCCTCGTCGTCGAGCATGAGCAGCCCGTCGTCCATCGTCTCCACGACCCGGGCGAGGCGCTGCTGCTCGATCCGCGCGGTCCGCTCGGTCTCGCGCTGGGCGGTGACGTCGTAGCCGAAGAAGACGACCGCGCCCACCTCGGGATCGTCGACGAAGCTCCGCGCGCCGACCTCGATGGTTCGGAAGCGTCCGTTGACCGTGCAGACCCGCAGGTCCTGGGCGGCGTCGGGGTGGCGCCCGGCGCAGCAGGCCAGGAACAGGGCCACCGCCGCCGGCCGGTCGTCGGGGTGCACGATGTCGAGCAGGCGGAAGTCGGGCGGGCGGTGCCGGTCGTAGCCGAGGACGGCGGTGAACGCGTCGGAGACGGCGCTCCAGCCGCGGCCGGGCTCGACCACGAGGATCATCGCGCGGGCACCGGTGGTGATCGCCCAGGCCAGCCGCGAGCCGTGCATCGGCGGCGGGGCCATGGCCCGGCACGGCTGGGCCATGGCGCGGTCGGCGGCCGCGGCGATCTCGGCGGCCGCGGTGCGCAGTTCGGCCCGGGCGGGCGCGGCGCTGAACTCGACCCTCAGCTCCTGGCCCCACTGCGCGGGCCCGACCGGCAGCCGCTCGACGAGGTCCAGGTCGCCGACGACCGGGGCGAGCGCGGGCACGATGGCGGCGGCGCGCACGCCGGAGAACCCGCGGTACTCGGCCACGAGCCGCTGGGCGTCCACCACCGTGGCCGCCCTCGCCGCACGCACCACCAGGTCGACCACGGCCCCTTCGATAAGGCCGGTGTCGACCAGACGGTCGGTCTCTCCACGCAAGGCACTCCTCGCCGGCAGCGCCTGCGACACTTGTCGCTTACTGTCGGTGCTCACATACTCTACGCAATGTAATGACATGTCCTGTAACGTTTCCGGAGGACCGAGCAGGTGCTCATGCGTGACGAAGCGGCCGACGCGGACATCGGGGTCGACACCGCCGGCGACATCAGCGAGTGGCCGGCCCGGGCGGCCGAACTGTTCGGGTACGAACGGTCCCGGGCGCTCGGGGCCTCCTTCGCCCGGCTGCTGCTCCCGCCCCGGCTGCAGGGCACCGCGCTGCCGCGCGGGATCGAGCTGGACGTGCCGATCGTGCACCGCGACGGCCACGAGCTGCACGCGGCGCTGCTCCTGCGGGACGGCGCGATCGCGTTCCGCCCACTCCCCCACCGCTGCCCGCCCGACGCCGAGCTCTACCTGCGCGCCACCGCCGACCCCGACCTGCCCGAGCGCCACCGGCTGCTGACCGAGCTGTCGCAGCTGCGCACCGAGTTCATCCGGGTCGCCTCGCACGAGCTGCGCACCCCGCTGACGTCGATCGTCACGTTCGCCACCATGCTCGAGTCCGGCGACGACGCGACCGCGATGAGCCCGCAGGACCGCCGGGCCGCGCTCGCGGTGATCCGGCGCAACGCCGAGCACATGCAGGTGCTGGTGGCCGACCTGCTGCTGCTGACCCGGCTGGAGACGGCCGAGGCACCGCTGGACCTCGCCCCGCTGCACCTCTCGGAGCTGCTGGATTTCCCTGGGGTACCGCTCCAGGTCGGCCCCGGCCCGCAGCCGCTGGGCGACGGGCATCTGCTGCGCGAGCTCTTCCACACCGCGGTGGAGATCGGCCGGATCGTCGGCCCGCCGCGGATCGAGGCGGCGTACGGCAACGGCCGCTGGACCGTGGTCGTGTCCGTCGCCGCCGAGGGCGGGCTCACCGCCGAGCGCCTGCTGTCGATGCGCATCCCGCATCCGGAGAAGGCGGAGGAGTACCGGACCGGCGCCCTCGCCCTGATGCTCGGGCGGGAGATCGCCGCGCGGCACGGCGGCACGATGCTGACCTCCGTCGACCGCCCGGGCGTCACCGTGCGGGTCAGCTTTCCCGGCGTCGCGTCGCCGGCGCTTGACGTCCGAAGCTAATGACATTAGCTTCTTAGCTATGACACAGAGCTTTGTACATGAGAACGGCACCATCGCCTACGACGACACCCTCGGCGCCGGCCCCCTGGTGCTCTGCCTGCCCGGCCTGGGCGTCAACCGGCACACCTTCGACCCGTTCGTCCCCGAGCTCGTCGCCGCCGGCTACCGGGTCGTCACCATGGACCTGCGCGGCCAGGGCGAGAGCGACGCGGTCTGGGCCGACTACTCCCCCGAGGCCATCGCCCGCGACGCGATCGCGCTGCTGCGCCGCCTCGACGCCGGCCCCGCGGTGCTGTTCACCAACTCCTACACCGGCGCGAGCGCCATCTGGGCCGCCGCCGAGGCGCCCGAGCTGTTCTCGGCGGTCGTGCTGTCCGACCCGTTCGCCCGGGTCATGCCCGCCCCCGGCCTCCTCATGCGGGCCGCCATCCGGGTTGCCGGGCGGTTCCGGCCGCTGTGGATGACGTACTGGGCGTCGCTGTACAAGTCGCGCCCGGTCGGCAAGGCCGAGAAGGCGGCGCTGTCGGCGAACCTGGCCGAGCCCGGCCGGATGGCGGCCCTGCGCGCCATGTTCGCCGCCGACGTGGCGGTCTGCGCGGGGCGCGCCGGCGAAGTGCGCACCCCGGCCCTGGTGCTCATGGGCTCCAAGGACCCCGACTTCCCGGACCCGGCGGCCGAGGCGCGCCTGGTGGCCGACGGGATCGGCGGCGAGGTCGCGATGATCGAGGGCGCCGGGCACTACCCGCACTCGGAGATGCCGGCCGAGACCGCCGCCGCCGTGCTGGCCTTCCTCGGGCAGCGGGCGCATGCCTAGGGCCGGGCTCAGCCCCACCGCCGTCGTCGCCGCCGCCCTGCGCATCGTCGACGACGGCGGGCCGGGCGCGCTGACGCTGGCCAACGTGGCCGCCGCCTGCGGGGTGGCCACGCCGTCGCTGTACAAGCACGTCGCCGGCCTGGCCGAACTGCGGGCCCGGCTGGCGGTCCACGTGATGGACGAGTTCACGGCGACGGTGACCACCGCGATGCTCGGGCTCAGCGGCGACGAGGCCCTGGAGGCGCTGATGCGGGCGTACCACGCTTACGCGACCACCCACCCGAACCGCTACGCGCTCATCCCCCAGGTGCCCGACCCGGACGCGCACGTGCAGGCGGCCGCCGCCCGGTTTCTCTCCGTCGTCTTCGCCGTGTTCAAGGGCTACGACCTGACCGACGCCCAGGTCGTGCACGCCACCCGGGTGCTGCGCGCGGCCATGCACGGCTTCGCGGTGCTCGACACGCAGCACTCGTTCCAGATGGGCGAGGACATCGCGACCACCCACAACGCGCTCATCGCGACGCTCAGGCATCTCCCGAGCGTGCTGTAGGACACCGGTGGACAACGTCCCCCGGTTGCAGGACAGGTGCCGACGAGCGCAGCTCGATTGCGGCATCTTCCCAGCTCACGGGGCTCGCTGCGACGCTGGTTGGGCAACATTCGCCGCCCGGCCACACCCCGTAGGGAGCCCTCTGATGACGATCCGACTGGTCGCCGTCGACGAACACGTCCTCCTCCGCCTCGGACTCAACCGCGTCGTGGCCACCGTTGCGGACATCACCCTCGTCGGGGAGGCGGGCAGCGCCGCCGACGCCGAGCGTGTCGTCGCCGAGACCCGTGCCGAGGTCGTCACCATCGACGCCCAGCTCGCCGACACCGACGGCATCTCGCTCGCCCGCAAGCTGCGCGCGACCAGCCCGGACCTCGGCGTCGTGCTGCTGAGCGCGGTGAGCGACGACAACCTGCTGTACCGGGCGCTGGACGCCGGCCTGTCGGCCTACGTCACCAAGGCCGCCCCGATCTCCGCGGTCCTCGCCGCGATCCGGCACGCCGCCGTCGCCCCGCACTCGTTCACCGCGCCGGGGTTGTCCTCCGCACTGTCGCGCCGCCGCGGCCAGACCGGCCTGCTCAGCCAGCGCGAGCAGGAGGTGCTCTCCCTGATGCGCGACGGGCTGAGCCTGCCGACGATCGCGCAGCGCCTCGCCGTGTCGGAGGCGACGGTGAAGACCTACGTCTCGCGCCTCTACAGCAAGCTGCGCGTCAACAACCGGTCGCAGGCCCTCATGGCCGCGGTCAATCAGGGCCTGCTCGTCTCGGTCGACGCCGCCTAAGCCTAAGCACTCCCAGGCGGGGATGGTCACCCGCTGGTCTGTCCGGTGAGGGTGCGCGAACCGCCTGATGATCACCCGGCACGCCGTTGCCGGGCGGGTGTCGACGCGTCGCGGACGGGAATCAGGAGCGCCATGGCGCCTCCGCCGCATTTGCCGAAAATCACCCCCGCGCGGCGTAGCGCGGATCAGAATGAGCATGTGCCAAAGATCGACAATGGTCTGGCGGCAATCCTACGGGCGCTGCTCCCGCTGGTGCTCTGCGTGGCCTGGCTCGTGGGCGAGCCGCCCATGACGATGCACACCGCGCGCTTCGCCGTGGTCGTGCCGGGCCCGCCGATCGGGCAGCCCGCCGAGGCGGCCATGGGCGGGGCCCGCTGCGCCGACCCGGCCGGGACCTGGCTGGGGATGCGCTGGCGCACCGAGCTCAAGTGGCGGGTGAACGAGCGGACCATCCCGGCGTACCTCGGCGACCGCACCGGCGTCGTGAACTCCCTGCGCAACGCGGCCACGAGCGTCGAGACCGGGCGCAACGACTGCGGCCTGCCCGCCAACCTGGGGATCTCCGAGTCGTACGCCGGAAAGACCGACCACGTCGCCGGCGTCACCCCGTCGGGCGGCTGCGGCGAGCGCGACGGCACCAACGCGGTCTCCTTCGGCCCGCTCAACCATGGCCTGCTCGCCGTGACGTGCATCTGGTGGTACGGCGGCAAGGAGAACGGCCGCAGCGTCGAGACCGACATCCTGATCGACGACACCCAGGGCCTGTTCTTCCTCAGCACCCCGCCCTCGTGCACCAACCGCTGGGACCTCGAGGGCACCCTGACCCACGAGTTCGGCCACGCCTTCGGCCTCGGCCACGTGGCCTTCGCCCAGCACTCGGCGCTCACGATGACCGACGGGCTACCGGACTGCTCCACCGCCTACCGCGGGCTCGGCCTGGGCGACTACCTGACGCTCAAGCAGCAGTACGGCACCAACTGACCTGCAACCAGCGGGGAACGACCCGCGCAACGGTGACTGACGACCTTTGAGGGGACCACCCACCCCTCATGGGAGATCAGTACATGCTGCGCACCCTCAAGCGTTCCGTACTCGTACCGGCCCTCGCCCTTGCCGCGACCGCCACGACCCTGCTCGTTGCCGCCGCACCGGCCGACGCCGCCGTCGTCAGCGTCCGCGTCAAGGGCGCCCTCGCGGCCCGCACGGGCGCCGCCAACTGGTTCGGCCAGACCCGGACCATCAAGAACAACACGAAGGTCACCGTCACCTGCCGGGTGAACGGCCAGTACCTGCGGGGCAATGTCCGGCGCACCGCGCAGTGGGACCGCACCACCGCCGGCGACTACGTCTCGCACGCCTACGTCTCGGGCAACCCGAAGCTCCCGGTGTGCGCGCCCCCGGCCGCCCCGCCGGCCACCACACCGGCGGCCGCCCCGACCACGGCCCCCGCCGTCCCGATGGGCCCGACCGGCACCATGACCAACGAGCAGTTCCTGGCCGCGTCGATCCCCGCCGCCCAGCAGAGCCAGCGCGACACCCAGGTCCCGACCTCGGTGACCCTGGCCCAGGCCATCCTGGAGTCGGGCTGGGGCCGCAGCTCCCTGTCGGCCAACGACCGCAACTTCTTCGGCATGAAGTGCTTCAACAACGCGACGGGCCCGTACGCGGCCGGTTGCAAGGCCTACAGCACCCAGGAGTGCGACGCCCAGGGCGTGTGCTCGACGACGGTGGCCACCTTCCGCACCTACAACTCGGCCGCCGACTCGTTCCGCGACCACGGCGCCAGCCTGAAGTCCCTGAGCCGCTACGCCGCCGCCTTCAACTACCCGAAGGACCCGAACCAGTTCATCGCCGAGGTCCACAAGGGCGGCTACGCGACGGACCCGCTGTACACCACGAAGGTCGTCGCCCTGATGACCAAGTACAACCTGTACCAGTACGACCTGGCCTGATCGCTCCTACCGACGGCCGCGCCCACCCTTCTTGGGCGCGGCCGTCTTCGCTTTGGCCCGCTCGAGCATCTTGCGCCCCTCGTGGACCCGTCGCAGACGGATGAGCACCATACCGAGTAGGCGGACCGTATAGAGCGTGTGGCTGTGGTCATCCCCAAAAACGCGCCGGGAGCGTGCATACGTGCTCTCGAGGATCGGAAGCGCCTCGGCGGGACGGCCCAACTCGAACAGCGCTCTCGCCACGTTGTTGGCCGTATCGAGCGTATCCACGTGGTCGTCGCCTAGGAGAGCACGGCAACGCACATACGTCTCCTGAGCAGTGACGAGGGCTTCGGCGAATCGTCCAATATGGATCAGGTCGTTGGCCAGATTGTTGGCCGAGCTCAGGGTTTGAGGGTGTTCCTCACCGAGCACGCGGCGAACCTTGGTGTAGGTTCGCTGTTCGATGGCCAAGGCCTCGAATCGTCGCCCGAGCTGGCTCAGACTGGTGGCCACATTGCTGGCCGACAGCAGCGTGTCCGGATGGTCTTCCCCCAACACCTGCAGCCGGCGCTCGTGCGTGTCGCGGTCGATGGCGACAGATTCGTCGTATTGCTCGAGACCGTGCAACGCGCCGCCGAGGTCGGAAGCCGAGATCAGTGTGTCGGGATGATTATCGCCGAGAAGCCGCCTGCGACGGTCGTACGTCCGCTGGCCTATGGCGAGGGCTTCCGCGTATCGGTCCACCTGCAGCAAAGCAAAGGTCAGCACGGCAGCTGCCTGCAGCGTCCGAAGATCATCGGGTCCTAGTCGCGCTTCGTATCCGGCGTGCAAGCGTTCGGCGAACTGACATGCGCCCTGGCGAGTGTCGATCGAGACCAGATAGACGCCGGCCTGACAGGCCAGCTCGCAGAACCCGGCGTCACCGCTCGCGGCCGGGTCGACGGCGAGGATGTGCGGCAGCAGGGCGGCCCAGCGTGGCCACTGTCGGGGGTCCTTGCCATCGTCGAGGCCGGCCGACAGCAAGGCCTCCTCGAGTTCGAGGCGAATACGCACCCGCCCGGCAGGGGACGTGCTGTCCCGCACGATGGCCTGCGTCAGGCGGTGCAGCTGCAGGGTGCCATTGCCGACCCGGGCCAGGCCGTACTCGCCGATCGACTGCCGGGACCGTGCCAGGGCCAGCTTCGACCCGGCTGTGAACAGGTCGGTCGGGATCGGCTCGGGACCGAGGAAGGCGCACTGCACGAGCAGGGTCGCGGCGGCTGGGTCCCGCTCGGTCAAGCGCTGCACGGCGGTGCGGACAACCGCGGCCAACGGGACCGGATAGCCCGCCGGGGTGCCCTCCGACAGGATCTCGGCCGTCTCCTTGTCCAGCAGTTCCAGGTACTCCGGGACAGTCAGCCCCGTGCGGGCGATGGTCTGACCGGCTTGGGCGAGCGCCAGCGGGAGGTCACCCAGGCGCTCGGCCAGCTCGTCGGCCCGGTCGGCAGTCGGAAGGCTCCGGCGCAGCAGCTCGATCGACTCGGTGCGGGTGAACTCCGGCAGCGGTACCGGGTGGGCCGCCGTCTCCCAGCTCGGATTGCGGGAGGTGATCAGGATGTGGCCCGCGCCCTGCGGCAGCCACGGCAGCAGGTCGTCGCGGTCCTCGGCGTTGTCGAAGACCAGCAGCCAGCCACGCTCGGCGCGCAGGCGGCGAAGGACCGACGCGCCGGCCTCGGGGGCGTCGATAGCCGTCCAGCCGGCCTCCACACCGAGGGCGGTGAGCTGTTCGCCAATCAGGGCCGGGTTCTCGGCGTTGATCCACCAGACGAGGTCGTAGGCGCCGGCGAAGCGGTGGGCGTACTCGATGGCGAGGGTGGTCTTGCCGATGCCGCCGAAGCCGTGCAAGGCCTGGACGACCGCGGTGCGGCCGCCCATCAGCTGCTGGCGCAGCTCCACCAGGTGGGCGTCGCGGCCGGTGAAGGCGGCGTTGCGGCGGGGCACATTCCAGAGCGAAGGCAGTTCCTCCGGCAGCCGGGGCGCCGCGTCGCGAGGGGGCTTGCGCTTGGCGGTTCCCGGGAACTCCGGTTGACCGCCGGCGCCCCGCGGGCCGCGCACGGCGTCGAGCAGGGTCGCCTTGGCCGCGTCCTCGTCCCGGCCGAAGAGGTCGCGATAGACCAGCGCGGCGAGCACGGCCGGCGGGGAAACCTCGGCCACCCGCACCGGGATCATGCGGCGCTGCGGGCCGCGGTCTGCCACGGTGGCGGTCCACTCGTCGGTGGTGAAGCGGCGGCGCTCGAAGTACGCCGGAGACCACAGCATCAGCACCCGGCGCGCTCGGTCCAGGGCGTCGCTCATGCGCAGGACCACGTTGTCGCCCGCGGCCCAGTCCCAGACGTCCAGCTCCACCGAGTAGCCGTCGGCCCGGAGGTGCCAGGCGGCCCACTCGGCCCAGGCGCGGTCGGGGCCGGCGTAGGAGACGAAGACGTCCAAGGTGTCCGAAGGCTTCCGCTTGCCACCCATCCGAGCAGCATGCCCAAATCGGAGGCAGAACGGTATCGACCGGACGAGCTGTCACTTCGGGCGGCACGGGAGGCGTCGCCGTACACCATGGGCTGCTGTCCGGCCTGCCGCGCGTGCGGCGCAGCTAGAAGCAGCTAGAACTAGAACCGGAAGCGGGTGACCAGGCCATGCATCTGCTCGGCCATGCCGGCGAGTTGCCTGGCCGCGGTGAGTGAGGTGCCGGCCTCCGCGGTGTTGCGCGAGGCGACGCCGGCGATGTCGGAGATGGTCGCGGCGATCTCGTTGGTCCGCACGGCCACGTCGCTCACCGTACGGCTGCTCTCCTGCGTCGTGGCGGTCTGCTCCTCCACGGCGCTGGCGATGGTGAGCTGGAAGTCGTTGATCCGCGCGATGACGGCGCCGATCTCGCTGATCGCGGCGATGGCCTGCTGGGCGTCGGCCTGGATCGCCTCGACCCGCCCGCCGATGTCCTCGGTGGCCTGGGCCGTCTCCTGGGCGAGCTCCTTCACCTCGCCGGCCACGACGGCGAAGCCCTTGCCGGCATCGCCCGCCCGGGCCGCCTCGATGGTGGCGTTGAGGGCCAGCAGGTTGGTCTGCCCGGCGATCGAGGCGATCACCTTGACCACGTTGCCGATCTCGACCGACGAGGCGCCGAGCCGGGACATCATCGCGTTGGTCTGCTCGGCCATGCTCACCGCGTCGCCGGCCACCCGCAGCGCCTCGTTGGCGTTGCGGGAGATCTCGGCGATCGAGCCGCCCATCTCCTCGCTCGCCGCGGCCAGAAGGTCCACGTTGTGCGAGACCCGGTTGGCCGCCCCGTTGGCCGCGTCGGCCCGGACGCTGGCCTGCTCGGCCGAGGCGGCGATGCGCTGCGAGGAGCCGGACAGCTCGTCGGCGGAGGAGGCCACGGTGCGGGCCGACCCCGCCAGCGACTGCACCGTGCCGCGCACGCTCTCGATGGCCCGGTTGAGGTCGCGGGCCATGCGCCCGACCTCGTCGGTGGAGTCGACGCCGGAGGTGCGCGAGAGGTCGCCCTCGGACATGGCACCCAGCACGCCGGAGACGTCGCGCAGGGGCACGATGATGCCGCGGGCCACCAGCACGCTGATCGCCACCGTGAGCAGCAGGCCGGCCGCGCAGGCCAGGGAGAGCTTGGTGATCGCGCGGTTGCGCTCGGTGTCGACCGCGACGGCGGCGGCCTTGGCCAGCACCGCGAGCGCGTCGCCCACCGCGGGGAGCTTCTCCTCGACGTCCTTGAACGCGGTCTGGAAGGCGGCGTAGGCGGGCGGGTTGGCGTTGCCGCCGATCGCCGCGGTCACGGTCTGGGCGGCGAGGTCGAGGTACTTGTCGATGAAGGGCTTGACCCTCTCGGCGGCGGTGCGCACGGTCGGGTCCATGCCGGCCCCGGTGAACAGGACCATTGCGTCGGTGAGGACCTTGCCGTGGCCGGCCAGGTCGCCCCGCGTCCCGGTGGCCTCGGTGCCCCCGGCGGCGGCCGCGCCGCGGGAAGCCGCGAGCAGGATGCGCAGCACGTCGGCGCGGACCGCGTCGTGGGCCATGTCGGCCTCGAGCGTGGTCCGGGTCAGCCGGTTGAGGTCCTGCAGCTGGTGCGCCCGGTCGCCGTCGGCGTTCAGCGCGCGGACCCCGACCATGACCAGCACGGCGACGGTGAGCACCGCAACGACGATGATCGCGCCGAGTTTGGTGGCAATCGGCCGGTTTCGCGACCATCTACGCAGAGCGGTCATGGCGGGCCCTTCTCGAGGCGTTCCGCCCGGCCTATCGGCAATGACGGTCACACCCTGAGAAGTCGGGATTGCCATGCGTTGCCCCGCCGGCGGCGGGCGAAACGCCTATTTGCTCTCGGTGCGCAGCATGCGGCTGAGCGCCCGCACGGCGACGTCGCTGGGCGACGCGGCCTCGCGGTTGGCCTTCTGCAGCTCGCGGTACACCTCTTCGCGGTGCACCTGGATGCTGCGCGGTGCCTTGATGCCCAGCCGCACCACGTCACCACGCACGTCGAGCACGGTGATGACGACGTCGTCGCCGACCATCACGCTTTCACCGGGACGTCGGGTCAGGACGAGCACGAGCCGCTCCTTCGCTGGGCGATAGGCGAACAGTACCCGATTTGTCGGCTACGCCGGGCGGGAAAGGATGAGCGCAGACCCGTTCAGGCGACCAGGCTGCTCAGGAGTTGCCGGTTGCGACCAACAGCTTCTGACGGACGGGGAGGCCGCTGCGGCTCAGGACGAGCTGGACCGCGCGACGGCTGCGCTGGTCCAGCACGATCGGGGCCATGAGGTTGGCCGTGGCGTCCTCGGCGCCGCGCTCCCCAGCGGTGACCACCAGCAGCACGAGCAGGTCGGCCTGATCGCTAACACTCAGCGTGGCCAGCGTCTCGTCGTCGATCTCGGCCTCGTAGTCGGGGAAGAACTGCGCCGGCGGTACCACGAGGAAGCGCAGCCCCGCCGAGTCGACCGAGGTCAGCGCGTAGAGCACGCCGGCATCGTCGAGGCGGACGAGCACGAAGCGCCGGTCGTCGGGGAAGCCCGGCATCGGCGACACGAAGTCGATCACCGGCAGTGTGGTCGTCTCCGGGGTGCCAACGGTCGCGGCGCTCATAGATTCCTCACGATGACGTTTGTGGTACGGCGAACCGCCCGTTGCGGGCCGGCGGGCCGGCCCTACCGCAGGAAGTCCACCAGGGACGGCTGGACGACCTTGGCGGTCGCGGCCAGGGCGGCCTGGTACGCGGTCTGCTGCAGGGACAGCTCGGTGATGGTCTTGGGCAGGTCAATGTCCTCGACGTCGGACAACTGGGCCCGCACGTCGATGACCCGGTTGTTCGCGGCCTGCTGCATCTGCGAAACCTGATTATATCGGGATCCAACCCCCGAAAGCGCCGTCTGCACCCGTTTCTGCGCCGTGTCGATGTCGGCGAGGTCGGTCTTGAGCGCGCCGGGGTTGTTGCGCAGGTCGTCGGCGACCCGCTGCAGGAGGTGGAAGACGTTGTTGTTGCCGCTGCCGAAGACGGAGTCGGCGTTGGTGTCCACGCGCACCGAGGCGTTGGACCCGACGGTGCGGTTCACGGCGCCCTGGTCGCCCCGGTAGTCGCCGTTGGTGTCGTAGGCGACGCCCTTCTCGGTCGTGCCGCCGAAGACGGGCCGGTCCAGGTACGTGGTGTTGGCCAGGTCCAGCATCGCGCCCCGCAGGTTCTCGACCTCCAGGGCGATGGCCTCGCGGGCCTCGGGGCTGCCCGCGGTACCGCTGGAAAGCCCCGCCAGCACCCGCTCCCGCGCCTGGTTCAGCTGGGTCGAGGCACTGGTCAGCGCGGTGTCGGCCATGTTCAGCCAGCCCATCCCGTCGTCGGCGTTGCGCGAGTACTGGTTCAGCGTCGCCATGTCGCTGCGGTGCTGCATGGCCACGACGGCGCCGCCGGGCGAGTCCGAGGGCTTGGTGAGCATCTTGCCGCTGGACAACTGGTTCTGCAGGTTCTGGTTGCGCTGCAGGTTGACCTGCAGGTTGGCCAGCGTGTTGGTGGCCATCGAGCGTTCGGTGACGCGGAAGCCGGGCATCCTTTCCCTCCCCCTACCTCTTCATGTTGATCAGCGTGTCCAGGGTGCTGTCCACAGTGGAGATCACCTTGGCCGCGGCCTCGTACGCGCGCTGGAACATCAGCATGTTCGTCATCTCCTCGTCGAGGCTGACGCCCGACTCGGCCTGCTCGTCGGCGGTGACGTCGTCGGAGATGACCTGCTGCGCGTCGGCGCGGCGGTTGACCGTCTGCGCCTGGATGCCGACGTCGACCACGAAGTTGCGGTACTGCGTGCCCGCCCCTTGCGGGTCCTTGGCCACCACGTCCGCCATGGCGTTGGCGTTGTCGCCCTGGTACGGCGTGCTGGCCGTGCTCGACGCGGCGATCTTCGTCGGGTCGGAGATGGCGACCGCGATGTCCTTGGCGTTGGTGCCGCTGAAGAACGCCCCGCCCGGCTGCGGCGTCGGCGTGGTGGAGGGCGGGGTCGTGGTGATGTCCCAGCCCTGGGCGTGCTGGGTGTTCACCGTCTGGATGAGCAGCCCCGCCACCCGGTCCAGGCCGGCCACCGTGGCCGGGATCGTCTGGGTGAGCGCCTCCAGGCGCGAGGCGATCTTGCCGCTGCTGATCTCGGCCGGCTGGTTGTTGTTCGGGTTGTTGTCGTTGTCGGCGAACTGCACCCGCACCGGGTTGACCGCGCGCCCGTCGACGGTGGTCGAGCCGACCGCCTCGATCGGCCGCGCGAAGCTGCCCTGCACGAGCAGGTTGCCGCCCAGCGCCACGTCGACGGTGCCGTCGGTCTTCAGCCGGCCGGTCGCCCCGGTCAGCTCGGACAGCTGCAGCACGAGCTGGTCGCGGCGGTCGGCCAGCTCGTTGGTGGGCATGCCGCCGGCCTTGGCCAGGGCGATGCGGGCGTTGAGGTCGGCGACCCCGCTGGCGGTCTGGTTGACCACGTTGACGTCGGCGTCGAGCTGCTCGCGGGTGGCGCCGAAGAACGCATCGAGGTTCTGCCGGTTGGTCTGCAGGGTGGCGGCCACCGTGCTCCCGCGGGACAGCAACTGGGTGCGGGCCGAGACGTCGCCGGGCCGGTTCGCCACGTCGGACCAGGCGTTCCAGTAGTCCGACAGCTGGGCCTGCAGGCCGGTGTCGCTGGGCTCGCCGAGGGTCTGCTCGACGGTGGCGAAGACGGTGCTCTGCGCCTGGAGATACTCGTTCGTGCCGTGCTCGGTGCGGGTGCGCGCGGCCGTGAACTCGTTGTGCAGGCGCGTGGTGTCGGTGACGCGCACCCCGTCGCCGACGCCCCGGCTGGTCGACCAGCGCGCGGGGGTGCTGATCGCCTCGGCCGGCGAGAGCTCGACGCGCTGGCGGGAGTACCCGACGGTGTTCGCGTTGGCGATGTTCTGCCCGGTGAGGTCCAAGGCCCGGCGCTGCGCGTAGAGGGCCGACAGTGCCGAGTTCAGGCTGGAGAAGGTGCTCATCTACATCGCCTCGTCAATCAGCCGCGTGCGCGGCGCGGTCGCGACCGTCTCGCCCCTGCGCCCATAGGTCTCGACCGACCCGGCGATCGAGAGCATGGTCTCGCGGGCGGCGCGGGCACCGGCGGTCAGCAGGTCGCGGTTGGCCTCGGCCATCGCGCTGACCTCGGCGGTGACCGTCAGGAACGCCTGGCGGTGCTGGGTGAGCAGGTCCCCCCACGGCGGCGGGGCGGCCTCGGCGAGCCGGCTCAGGCTGGGGTTGGGACCGACCCCGAGCTCGACCGCGATCGCCTCAACCTCGGCGGCCCGCACGACCTCGGTGCGCCGGATCTCCTCCAGCACCACCTCGACCTCGCGCGTGGCATGTGCCAGCCACCGGGTCCGCCCCGAGGCCAGCACGAGCTGCTCCTCTTCGAGCTTGAACAGCAACAGCTCGAGCATCTCGCGCTCCCGCCACAGGATGCTCGCGAGATCCGCCAACGCCATCCGTTCCCGCCTTTCCGCCGGTTCTCGCCCCGATACTTCGGCACTTCGATGCGCCGGTTGAGCACAACCGGTCTGCAACTTTGCGTCACCCGGCCCCGCACCCGCGGCTCCCGAGATTGGTTCTCGACCAACTCCTGCCACGAAGAGGTTGCCGTGACCACGACCATCGCCGCCGCCGAAGCGCCGACCACCCTGACCGCCGTGGAGCTCGACGCGCTGGTGCGCTCGCACCTCCCCCTCGTCGGCCACCTGGTCCGCGAGATGCTGGGCCGCCTGCCGGCCCACGTCTCCCGCGAGGACCTCATCTCGGCAGGCATGGCCGCGCTGGCCGGCGCCGGCCGCTCCTTCGACCCGAGCCGCGGCATCCCCTTCGGCAGCTTCGCCACCAGCCGCATCCGCGGCGCCCTGCTCGACGAGCTGCGCGGCCTGGACTGGGCCAGCCGCTCGGTGCGCGCCCGGGCCCGCAAGGTCGAGACCGTGCAGCAGGAGCTGACGGCGCGCCTCGGCCGCACCCCGACCCAGCGGGAACTGGCCGAGGCCATGGGCGTGGCCGTCGAGGAGCTCAAGAACATCGACGAGGACGTGCAGCGCGCCGTGGTCCTGTCGCTGCAGGGCTTCACCGCGGGCTCCGCCGAGGAGCTGGTCCCCGAGCGGACCGCCGGCCCGGAGGACCTGATCCTGCACCGGGAGCGCATCGGGTACCTCCACCAGGCCATCAACGCCCTGCCGGAGCGCCTTCGCCGGGTCGTCACCGCGTACTTCTTCGACGAGCGCCCGATGAACGACATCGCCGCCGAGCTCGGCGTCACCGAGTCGCGCATCAGCCAGCTGCGCGCCGAGGCCCTGGTGCTGCTGCGCGACGGCCTGAACAACCACCTCGACCCGGAGCTGCTGGCCGGCCCGGCCGGCAACGGCTGCGTGGCCCGCCGCCGGGAGGCGTACTACGCGCAGATCGCCGCCCAGGGCAACCTGAGCGCGCGCCTCGCCGTCACGACCCCGATGGGCATGCCCAAGGCCGCCTGACGGATCAACGCCCGCGGCACGGAAGCCGCCCCACCCCGGATCAGGGTTGCCGAGAGCAACCGGTTAGCAACCAAGTGCGACCCTTCGTGTACCCAACGTGACAGACGCTGGATCTTGCCGGGCCGGACGGGCCCCCACGAAGACCCACTCACTGCCACGAAGAGGTTGCCGTGACCAGCACCGCGATCCGCACCGAACACCCCACAGCCGCCGAGCGCGACGAGCTCGTCCGCAGCCACCTGCCGCTCGTCGGGCACCTCGTCCGCGAGATGCTCGGCCGGCTGCCCGCGCACGTCTCGCGCGAGGATCTCGTCTCGGCCGGCATGGCCGCGCTCGCGGGGTCCGCGCGCTCGTTCGATCCCGGGCGCGGCATCCCGTTCGGCAGCTTCGCGAGCGCGCGCATCCGCGGGGCGCTGCTGGACGAGCTGCGCGGCCTGGACTGGGCCAGCCGCTCGGTGCGCACCCGCGCGCGCAAGGCCGAGACCACCCAGCAGGAGCTCACCGCGCGGCTCGGGCGCACGCCCACGCAAGCCGAGGTGGCCGAGGCGCTCGGGGTGGCCGTCGAGGAGTTGGAGAGCCTCGACGGCGACGTGCAGCGCGCGGTCGTGCTGTCGCTGCAGGGATTCGCCGTCGGCTCGGCCGAGGACATGGTCCCCGAGCGGGCCGCCGGTCCGGAGGAGCTGATCCTGCATCGGGAGCGCATCGGGTACCTCCACCACGCCGTCAACGCCCTGCCCGACCGCCTTCGCCGGGTCGTCACCGGGTACTTCTTCGACGAGCGCCCGATGCACGACATCGCCGCGGAGCTCGGCGTCACCGAGTCGCGCATCAGCCAGCTGCGCGCCGAGGCCCTGGTGCTGCTGCGCGACGGGCTCAACAACCACCTCGACCCCCACCTCGCCGCGGTCCGCGAGCGCGCCGACGGCTGCGTCGCCCGCCGGCGGGAGGCCTACTACGCCCAGATCGCCGCCCAGGGTGGACTCGGCGACCGCCTGGCCCTGACCAGCCGCCTGGGCATGCCAAAAATGCCTGGTCAGAGCTACTGAGAACTAGAGCACAACGGCTAAGCCGCGACGGCGCGGCGCCGATGAGAACACCGAGCGGGCCAAGGACGGCTCGCGGGGTTCGACCCGCATTCACGGAGGAGTCACCATGGGTCTTCGCATCAACAACAACATCGCCGCGCAGAACGCCTACCGCAACCTGTCGGTCACCGACACCCAGATGAGCAAGTCGCTGGAGAAACTCTCCTCCGGCTACCGGATCAACCGCGCCGCCGACGACGCGGCCGGCCTCTCCATCTCCGAGGGCCTGCGCTCGCAGATCGGCGGCCTCAAGGTCGCGGTCCGCAACGCCCAGGACGGCATTTCGGTCGTGCAGACCGCTGAAGGTGCTCTTACCGAGACGCACTCGATCCTGCAGCGCATGCGCGACCTGTCCGTGCAGGCCTCCTCGTCCGGTTCGCAGGACACCGACGCCCGCACCGCCGCCCAGACCGAGTTCACCCAGCTCAACGCGGAGCTCGACCGCATCGCCTCGACGACCTCCTTCGGCGGCCAGAAGCTGCTCGGCGTCGGCATGACCGGCGGCTCGGCCTACCAGGGCACCTTCCAGGTGGGCGCCAACACGTCCACGGCCGACCAGATCGCGGTGGACCTGGGCGCCTCGGCGTTCGGCGCCGTCACCGCCGTGACCGGGTTCGACTCGACCGGCCTGGGCGTGGCCTCGGCCGACCTGGTCACGGGCGCGGCCTCGGCCATCGACGCCATCGACACCGCCATCAAGGGCATCTCGACCGCCCGGGCCACGCTCGGTGCGTACCAGAACCGTTTCGAGCACACCATCAACAACCTCAACGTCGCCGTCGAGAACCTCTCCGCGTCCGAGTCGCGCATCCGCGACACCGACATGGCCCAGGAAATGGTGTCGTTCACCCGCTCGCAGATCCTGACCCAGGCCGGCACCAGCATGCTCGCCCAGGCCAACCAGGCACCACAGAACGTCCTGTCGCTGCTGCGCTAAATCGGAGCCGACATGTAAGAGCCTGACCAGGAAATTTCCGGCGCAAACCCTTCAGCGGCAAGGGCAAGTGCCGATCTGGAGAGCGACCGGACCACGGATGGACCGGCATGACCCGACTCAAGGAGGAAGATCGTGGGTCTTCGCATTAACAACAACATCGCTGCCCAGAACGCTTACCGGAACCTGTCGGTGACGGACAGCCAGATGGGCAAGTCGCTGGAGAAGCTGTCGTCGGGTTACCGGATCAACCGGGCGGCCGACGACGCCGCAGGCCTCTCCGTCAGCGAGGGTCTCCGGTCCCAGATCGGCGGCCTGAAGGTCGCGGTCCGCAACGCTCAGGACGGCATCTCGGTCGTGCAGACCGCTGAAGGTGCGCTCACCGAGACGCACTCGATCCTGCAGCGCATGCGCGACCTGTCCGTTCAGGCTTCGTCGTCCGGTTCCCAGGACTCCGATGCACGGGCGGCGGCGCAGACCGAGTTCACGCAGCTCAACGCGGAGCTCGACCGCATCGCCTCCACCACTTCCTTCGGCGGGCAGAAGCTGCTCTCGGTCAGCGGTGGAAGTGGGGCCTACCAGGGCACGTTCCAGGTGGGTGCGAACACCTCTTCGGCGGACCAGATCGCGGTCGACCTGAGCGCCTCGGCGTTCGGCGCGGTGACCGCGGTGAGCGGCTTCGACTCGACCGGTCTCGGCGTCGCGACGCTGGACCTGGTGTCGGGTGCGGCCTCGGCCATCGACGCGATCGACACCGCCATCAAGGGGATCAGCACCGCCCGGGCCACCCTGGGTGCTTACCAGAACCGGTTCGAACACACCATCAACAACCTCAACGTCGCGGTCGAGAACCTTTCGGCCTCGGAGTCGCGGATCCGTGACACCGACATGGCGCAGGAGATGGTGTCGTTCACCCGCTCGCAGATCCTGACCCAGGCCGGCACGAGCATGCTGGCCCAGGCCAACCAGGCGCCGCAGAACGTCCTCTCGCTGCTGCGCTAGGACTGACGGGCCTGACCTCGAGGACACGACAGGGCACGGCATCCAGCCAGGACGCCGTGCCCTGCCACAATTCCCCGGTCCCTCTCCCCCGGTCCCTCTCCCCCACCCCATATCCGGAAAAATGCGGCCTTCGTCCTCAACCGGTGCCTGCGCGGACCGATTGGACCGGAGAAGACGCGCTCGAGGCCACGGACGGCCGGACCCTGGACGACTCGAGGAGGAAGGCCGTGGGTCTTCGGATCAACAACAACATCGCCGCGCAGAACGCTTATCGCAACCTGTCGGTCACCGACGCCCAGATGGGCAAGTCGCTGGAGAAGCTGTCCTCGGGCTACCGGATCAACCGCGCCGCCGACGACGCGGCCGGCCTGTCCATCTCCGAGGGCCTGCGCTCACAGATCGGCGGCCTCAAGGTCGCGGTCCGCAACGCCCAGGACGGCATCTCGGTCGTGCAGACCGCTGAAGGCGCGCTCACCGAGACGCACTCGATCCTGCAGCGCATGCGCGACCTGTCGGTCCAGGCGGCCTCGACCGGTTCCCAGGACTCCGACGCCCGCGACGCGGCGCAGACCGAGTTCGTCCAGCTCGGCGCCGAGCTGGACCGGATCGCCACGACGACGCAGTTCGGCGGGCAGAAGCTGCTGGACACGTCGAGCTCGCCGTTCATCGGGACCTTCCAGGTGGGCGCCAACACGTCCGCGGCCGACCAGATCGTGGTCAGCCTGGACAACACGGCGTTCGGCAACATCACCGCGGTGACGGGGTTCGACTCGACCGGCCTCGGCGTCGGGTCGCTGGACCTCGTGACCGGGGCGGCGTCGGCGATCGACGCCATCGACACCGCCATCAAGGGGGTGTCCACCGCCCGGGCGTCGCTCGGTGCGTACCAGAACCGTTTCGAGCACACCATCAACAACCTCAACGTCGCCGTCGAGAACCTTTCGGCCTCGGAGTCGCGCATCCGTGACACCGACATGGCCCAGGAGATGGTGTCGTTCACCCGCTCGCAGATCCTGACCCAGGCCGGCACCAGCATGCTCGCCCAGGCCAACCAGGCACCGCAGAACGTGCTGACGCTGCTGCGGTAACCCGTAACCGGATGGGGAGGGAGGCCCGGTCTTCCTCCCCATCCTCAAGAAGACCCCGAAGAAGGAGGTCCGGCATGGTTGGCGGAAGCGTCGACGGCCTGGTCTCGGGCATGCAGACCTCGTCCGTCATCGCGGCGCTGATGCAGGTCGAGGCCGCGCCCCAGACCGCGCTCAAGGCCAAGGTCAGCACCCAGCAGAAGGTCATCTCGTCGTACCAGACGATCAACACGAAGATGGGTGCGCTGCTGACCGCGGCCAAGGCGCTGGCGGACCCCCTCGCCTTCAAGGGGGCCACCGCGACGTCCAGCTCCGACGCCGTGCTGGCCACCACCAGCACCACCGGCGGCAACATGGCCGGCTCGGTCACCTTCAAGGTGAACAAGCTCGCCGCCGCCGAGTCGCACATCTTCACCGGCGGCCACGTGAGCGCCACCAGCGACAACATCACCAGCGCCGACCAGCTGACCGTCACGCTCGCGGACGGCACCCTCAAGTCCCTGGACATCAGCGCCGACCACTCGCTCAAGGGCGTCGTCGACGCGATCAACAACTCCTCGGACATCGGCGTCAGGGCCTCCGCGATCCAGCTCAAGCCCGGGCAGTACACGCTCCAGCTCACCTCAAAGACGACGGGCGAGGCCTCGACGTTCACCGTCGGGGGCATCGACGGCCTGGGCGCCGACGTCGTCTCGACGGCCGGCAGCGACGCTCAGCTCACCCTCGGCGACGCGGACCCCCCGATCACGGTCACCTCCTCCACCAACACGTTCACCGGGCTCATGGACGGCCTGACGATCACGGCCAAGAAGGTGCAGTCGGCCGCCGACGCCCCGGTCACGGTCGGCGTCACGGCCGACACCGACGGCATCGCCGGCAAGGTGCAGGCGATGATCGACGCGGCCAACGCGGCGCTGACGGAGCTCGGCAACCAGACGAAGAACTCCAGCGGCGACGTGCCCGGCGGCGTGCTGGCCGGCAACTCCTCGATGCAGCTGCTGGCCAGCCAGATCATCCAGACCGTCTCCGGCGGCGCCGGCGACCTGGGCAGCCTCAAGTCGGTCGGCATCGAGCTGACCCGCGACGGGCGGCTGTCGTTCGACAAGACGAAGTTCACCGACGCGCTCAACGCGGATCCGGTGAAGACGCAGTCGTACTTCGTCGGCACCGGCGCCAACGCGGGCAACGGCCTGGCCGACAAGATGGTCGCGATGTCCACCAAGGCGACCCAGTCCAACACGGGCACCCTGGCGCAGCTGATCACCAGCGGCAACTCCAGGATCAAGGACCTCAACAACAACATCAGCAACTGGGACGTGCGCCTGGCCGCCCGCCAGCAGACGCTGCAGCGGCAGTTCACCGCCATGGAGACGGCGCTGGGCTCGCTGAAGAACCAGTCCAGCTGGCTGGCCGGCCAGCTCTCGTCGCTGGGTTAAAACCTCTCCCTCACGGTCCTGGAGCCTGAATGACGACACAAGCGCTGCGCAACCGGTACGTCAGCGACAGCGTCTCGACCGCGCCCCCGGCGCAGCTGCTGGTGATGCTGTACGACCGGCTGGTCCTCGACCTGATGATCGCCGGGCAGGCCTACGAGTCGGGCGACCGGGACACGGGTTCGAGCCGGGTGTACCACGCGCAGGAGATCCTGATGGAGCTGCGCGCGACGCTGGACACCTCGGCGTGGAGCGGCGGCCCCGGCCTCGCGTCGCTGTACAGCTACATGATCAACGAGCTGGTGCAGTCGAACGTGTCCGGCGACCGGGCGCGGATCGAGACCGTGCAGGGCTTCGCCGAGCAGCTGCGCGACGCGTGGCGGGAGGCGGCCGCGCAGGTGGCCGCGAGCGGGTCATGACCGAGCCCGGCCGGACCGGCCACCCCGGCGAGTGGACCGAGGCCTGGGCGGCGGCGCTGGAGGCGATGGAGCTCGAGGCCGACGCGGTCGAGGAGATGCTGCACCACCGGGACACGCTGCAGCGGACGTCGGATCACGCGCTGTTCGCCCCGCCGGTGGGGATCGGGCCGCTGCCGCTGGAGCTGACCGAGCGGGCCCGCCGGCTGGTGCAGCGGCAGCTCGACCTGTCCCGGGAGCTCTCCATCGCCATCGCCGGCAACCGGCAGCAGGCCCGCCTGGTCTCCCGCCTCCAGCGGGAAGGCCCGGGGGGCCAGCCGCCCCCGGTGTTCGTGGACAACCGGGCCTGACCGAGCTCGGGACGTACAACGGCAACCAGAAAACCCTTGTGCAGCACCCGAAGTTGCCGATCTGGGCAGCATGAGCCACATCCCGGTGTCCGTCATCGTCGCGGCCGGGGGCAGCCCCGACGACTTCCACGCGTGCCTCGAGTCGCTCCGGCCGACGCTGGGCATGCGCGACGAGGTCGTCTGCGTCATGCCCGCCGACCGCCCCGAACTGCGCGCCGAGCTGCGCGGGCAGGACTGGCTGCGGGTGATCGAGGGGACCGGCGACGTGCCGTGGGCCGACGGCGTGGCCGCCACCCGGCACCCCGTCGTCGTGCTGGTCGACGGCGACGTCGTGCTGTCCGCGCACTGGCTGGACCCGGTGCTGGAGGCCTTCGGCGACCCGGCGGTGGTCGCGGCCGGCCCGCGCTGCCAGCACAGCTACGGCCCGCAGCAGACCGACCTGCCCGACGCGGCGATGACCAGCCCGGCCGCGTTCAAGGCCTACGCCCGCGAGTGGCGCCAGGCGCACCGCGGCGAGATGACCGACGTGGACCGCCTCGGGCCGGTGTGCGTGGCGATCCGCCGCGACGCGCTGGCCATCGCCGGCGGGGCGACGCCGGACCTGCCGTACACGGAGCTGGCCGAGCAGGGCCGGATCGTCATCGCGCAGGCTTCGCTGGTGGCCCACGTGGCCTCGCCGGCCTGCGGGCTGCGCCTGCCCGACCCGCCGGCCGACGCGCCGCTGCTGTCCGCGAGCCTCATCGTCAAGGACGAGGAGGACGTGCTGGCCCGCTGCCTGACCGCGCTGCGCGACCTCGCCGACGAGATCGTCGTCTACGACACGGGATCGAGCGACCGCACGGTCGAGATCGCCCGCGAGCACGGCGCCACGGTGATCGAGGGCTTCTGGAACGACCACTTCGGCGACGCCCGGATGCGCGGCCTGGCCCACTGCCGGGGCCGCTGGGCGCTGTGGGTCGACGCCGACGAGGTGTTCGCCGGGGACGCGCGGACGGTGCGGGAGGCGATGCGGTACAGCGAACGCAGCTCCTTCTTCGTCACCATCGACAACCACGAGGGCCACGAGGGCCGCTCCGGCTCGAGCACCATCTACTACCCGAGGCTCTTCCGCCGCGCCCGCACCGGCATCTACGGCCGCCTGCACGAGCAGGTGATCGACCGGGTCACCGGCCGCCCGCTGCCCCACGAGATGCTCCCCGACATGGTCCTCGACCACTCCGGCTACACCCCGCTGCGCGGCGTGATCAAGAACAAGGCGGCCCGCAACCTGCGCCTGGCCACCCTCGCCGCCGACGACCTCAACGGCCTCAACGCCGTGGGCAACCTAGCCCGCTCGCAGCTCAGCTCGCGCCACTACGACGACGCCATCGCGACCGCCAAGCGCGGGCTGGCCGAGGCCACCGAGCGGATGCAGAAGGTCCTCTTCCTGAAGGTGCTGACCGACGCGTACATCACCCAGAACCGCCTCGACGAGGCCAACGCCGCGATCGAGGAGCTGCGCGACACGGCCACCACCGAGTTCACGGTCGGCGAACACGAGATCAAGCTGCGCTTCGCCGAGGGCGACTACGAGCGCGCCCTGGAGATCATCGCCGGCCTGCCCGAGTCCGGGACCAACGACCTGCTGTACGGCGTCGGTCACGGCCGCTTCGCCAACGTCGAGATCGAGGCCCTGAGCCGCCTGGACCGCCTGCACGAGGCCGCCGAGGTGCTGCGCGACGCCTTGCGCGACGGCCGCGTGCCGATCCCGGTGGCCCGCATGGCCCAGGTCCTCGGCGCCGCCGGCGGCTCCCTCGCCGAGGTCGCCGAGCTGCTGCCCCGCGAGAGCGTGCGCGGCCTGCTGTTCAGCATCGCCGAGGCGCCCCCGGAGGCGGCGGACGAGCTGCTGGAGGCGCTGTGGCGGCGGTACCCCGCGGAGCCCACCGTGCTGACCCTGGCCGCCCGGGTCGGCCGCCAGGTCCCGCTGATCCGCGCCATGGAGTGGTCGGCCCGCCTGCGCCAGCACGGCTTCCCGGGCCGCTGCACGCTGCTCGCCCTGTCGCGGGACGTCGGCCGCACCTCGCGCGAGCGCACCCTGGCCGCCGCGATCGCCCTGGAGATGTTCCACGACGAGGCCGCCCTGCCGCTGCTCAACGACGCGCTGGCGGACGTCCCGGACGAGCAGGGCGCCGCCGTGCTGGACGAGATCCGCATCCTGGCCCCGCGGGTGTCGGCCAGCATCGAGCTGGCCGACGCCTGACACGCCGTACGCCCGGCGTCAGGGGGCGGCGAAGACGGCCGGTAGGCGTTCACGGATCAGGGTGACGGGGTCGTCGAACCACTCGTCGTAGCGGGTCGCCGGCCCCAGCAGCTCCAGCGTCGTCACGTACGCTTCCGCGTCCACGCGCCCGCCGGTCAGCAGGGCCGTCATCGCCCGCAGGTAGTGGTAGTCGCTGTGGTCCGGGAAGGCCTCCACCGCGCCGGCCACCACGTCGGCGGCCTCCGCGTCGCGGCCCAGCTCCAGCAGCGTCAGCACGATCCAGCGGCCCGCGGCCGCGCGTACCTGGCCCTCCGGGTCGCCGCGGTACGCCGCCACGAACCCGGCCAGCGCCGCCTCGACGCGACCCGACCCGAAGTCGCGCAACGCCTGCGGATAGGGCAGGTCCCGCGGCGGCGTGTCGGACGAGGCCGGAAGGTAGGCGCGTTGCACGTCGGGGCCGCCGCCGAAGCGCCGCCCCACGACCCGCCAGCGCACGGCCCGGTGCCCCTCGAACACCGGGAAGGCCACCGGAACGGCGATGGCGCCCGCGGTCGTCGCGGCCGCCCGCCGCCGTAGCCGCTGCGCGGCGCCAGGCTCGGCGAAGTGCAGGCCGGACAGGTCGAACTGCCAGTCATCGCCCAGCACCGGACCGGGCCACACCCCGCGGGCCGCGCGGTAGGAGTCCTCCAGCCGGCCCACGGCCACGTCCCACGAGTAGCGCGCCGCCGTGGCCAGGCCGCCCTCGCGCAGGCGCTCGGCCAGGCCCGGCTCGTCGAGCACGCGGCGCAGCTGGGCGGTGAGGCCGTCGGCGTCGCGGACGTCGGCCAGCAGCGCGTTCTCGCCGTCGCGGGCATACTCGAGCACGCCCGTGTTGCGGGTGGCCACGACGGGAGTGCCCGACGCCATGGCCTCCAGGCAGGGCAGGGAGAAGGACTCGTACCGCGAGCAGCACACGTAGGCCGCGGCCCCCCGATAGATGGCGGCCAGGTCCGGCTGCGAAGGGGCGACGACGACCTTGCCGAGCGGCTCCTGAGGCGGATGCGGCGTCACCCAGACGAGGTCGACCGCAGCGGACACGGCCGACCACACCCGCCGCATCTCGGCCATGCCCTTGAACTCGTTGCCGTCCCAGCCGACGAAGAGCACGTACGGACGATCCGACGCTGGAACCGGCCCGGACGGGGTGAAGACCCGGGGGTCGACGGCGTTGTGCACCACCGTGGCGGCGACGCCGTAGCGCTCGCGCAGCACCTCGGCCACCGTGCCGGCCACCGTGACGGTGGCGTCGGCGGCGGCCAGGTCGCGGCCCACGATGTCGAAGGTCACCGGGTCCACCGCGTCGAAGAGGTGGAAGTCGCCCTGCTCGAAGTGCACGACGGGGGCGATGCCGAGGGACCTCGCGGCGCGGATCTGGTCCCAGTAGCCGGCCACGATCACGTCGCACTCGGGCACGGCCTCGGCGAGCTCGATGCCGAAGGGGACGCGGCGGAAGCGGGCCCGCAGGTCGAACCAGTTCGGCGCGGCGAAGTGGCTGAGCACCGTGACGTCGTGTCCGCGGGCGGCGAGGCGGTTGGCGTGCTCGAACTGCACCCGCGCGCCGCCGCCGACGTCGGTGCGGGGCATGAGGTAGCACAGGCGCAGCGCGCGCGGGGCCGGGCGGCCCTCGACCGGGCCGGGCACGGGCAACGGCGGCAGGTCGCGGCGCACGGCGTACTCGGCGCCGCGGGCCGCCGCGATCGCCGCCGGTAGGTCCGGCCGCAGCAGTGGCCCGGTCACGAGAAGTCGATGAGCGCGAACGGGTAGAACGGCACCTGTTCGAGCTGGTCGATGGCGAGCGGGGCCGGGCGGCCGCCCTGGTCGAGGGCGTAAAAGCCGCCGCCGCACTCGTCGCGGATGACGCGCAGCATCTCGGCGAAGGGGGCCCGGTCGGCGCCGAGCATCACGGCGTTCCACTCGAAGACGATCCGGCCGATGCGGCGGGCCCGGATCAGGCCCATCATGCCCTGGAACGCGCGGAACTCGCCGCCCTCGATGTCGATCTTCAGCAGGTCGATGCGCGGGAGGTCGGCCAGCGCGTCGTCGAGCCGCACCGCGGGGACCTGGATCGTGGTGATGTCGTCGAGGCGGTGCTCGTGCTCGGGGCGCTGCTGGATGGAGGAGTCGCCGACGAACCGGGACGAGGCGTGGAAGCCGATCGAGCCGTTCTCGGAGTACGCCGCCTCGGTGCGTACCTCGATGTTGTGCTCGGTCAGCCAGTTCAGCGACAGGTTGTCGCGCAGCAGCCCGGCGGTCGCCGGGTTGGCCTCGAAGGCGACCACCCGGCCGCCGGCGCCGACCCGGCGGGCCGCGAGCACCGTGAAGTAGCCGACGTTGGCGCCCACGTCGACGACGGTCTGGCCGGGGTGCACGGCGGCGGTGAAGTAGTTGGTCAGCGGCGGCTCGATCGCGCCCCGCGTGGCCAGCGACGGCATGAGGCTGTAGTCGTCGGACGGGACCACGAGCATGCCGCCGTAGGCGAGCTCGATAAGCATCCGATCGTTGCCGATGTACGTCCCGTGCATGGACTTCCTTCCAAGGTTGGGCGGCACGGCCGGAGCCGGGGCGGGCGCCGCGGCGGGAGCAGGCGGCGCGACGGCGGAGGCGAGGGCGAGCAGCGCCCGGGCGTTGTCGGCCGGGTCGGCGCTCATCCCGACCCGGGCCACGGCGCCGAGCCCGTCCCCCTCGGCCTCGGCGTAGACGACGACGTCGGGCAGCTCCCGGCGCCCGGCGAGCTGGCCCACCAGGCCGGCCATCGCCTCGGCGACGGCCTCGGTCACCCGCGGCACGCCCTTGACGACCAGGGCCAGCTCGGAGCCGGGCAGCGCCGCCGCCACCTCGACCGCCCCGGCCAGCACCACGGCCGCGACCTCGGCGAGGTCGGGATCGACGAGCACAACGACCCGCGCCACCCCGTCGGCGGCCGACGGGGCGACCACGGGCGCCGGTTTCGGCGGCGGCGAGGTGTCCGGCCGGTGCGGCGAAGTCTGCGACATGCTCCAGCGGCGCACGGTGTAGGCGTCGGGGAACGGTTCGGCGGCGCGGTGGGGCTCCGTCCAGTGATACGGGAAGAACCGCTGCGGCCCGAGCACCGTGGCCGCCGGGCCGCCCAGCGCCTCCTGCTCGACGATGACCCGGGTCGGCGCCGCCGTCATCGCAGGCTCCCCACCAGGTCGCGCGCCTCGACGAGGCACCGCAGCGTCTCGGCGACGCGGGACGGCAGGATCACGGCCACGTGGGGCCGGCGTGTGTTGTTCCGCACACCGGCCCCATCGGCTACCGAATCAGACCTTGAGGAAAACCCGCTCGGTCTCGGGGGCGCGGTGCTGCGGCTGCGACCGGGGGCGCATGAACCGCGGCGCCCACCAGTTGGCGTTGCCCAGCAGGGTCATCAGCGAGGGCAGCACGACCGCCCGGATGATGGTCGCGTCGAGCAGGATCGCCGCGGCCAGGCCGACGCCGAGCTGCTTCATGGCGATCGTGCTCAGCGTGGCGAAGATGGAGAACACCGCCACCATCACCACGGCCGCGCTGGTGACCACGCCGGCCGAGCCGGAGATGCCCTGGGCGACCGCCTCGCGGGTGGTCAGGCCCCGGCGGACCGCCTCGCGGATTCGGCTGACCACGAAGACGTGGTAGTCCATCGAGAGGCCGAAGAGCACCACGAAGAGGAACAGCGGCAGCCAGGACACGACCGCGTCCATGGACTTGAAGCCCAGGATGCCCTCGGCCCAGGTGCCCTGGAAGATGAGCACCACCAGGCCGTAGGAGGCCGCCGCGGACAGCATGTTCAGCGCGATGGAGGTCAGCGCGACCACCACCGAGCGGAAGGTGAAGGCCATCACCAGGAGGGTCAGCACCAGCACGAAGCCGATGACGATCGGCAGCTTCTCCTTGATGTGTCCGGCGTAGTCCACGTCGGCGGCGACGAACCCGCCGACCGCGGCCTCGGCCCCCGGCACCCGGCCGACCGTCTGCGGCACGAGCTGGGTGCGCAGCCGGGTCAGCGATTCCTTGGCCTGGTCGGAGCGGCCCTCGAAGGGCGTGGCGACGTCGAGCATGGCGATCCGCTCGTTCTTGGACACCTGCACGTCCGGCGCCTCGTCCATTGGCGCGAAGAGCGGATCGGCCGCGGCCCTGTGGGCCAGCTCGGTGAGCGCCGCCTTGGTCGCGTCCAACTGCCCGGCGGGCACCCGAACAGCCACCGTGTGCACCGTGCCATTGCTCGGAAAGGCCTTCACGAGCCGGTCGTACGCCTGCATGGCCGGGGTCGTGCGCGGCAGGTCCTCCATGCCGGGGAACGTCAGCCGCATGCTCAGCGCGGGCGCGGCCAGCGCCAGCAGGGCGAGCACCGAGATCGCCAGCGTCGCGGCCGGCCGGCGCAGCGCGGGTCGCAGCAGGGCGCCCCAGACGCGGGAGCCCTGGTCGTCGGTGCGGGGCCGGGTGAGGCGCCACAGCAGCGGCACCCGCGGCCGGTCGATCCAGCGGCCGAGCTTGGACAGCAGCGCCGGCAGCACGGTCAGCGAGCCGAGCACGGCGACCAGCACGACCAGGATGGAGCCCAGGGCCAGGGACGAGAAGACCACGTCGCCGGCGAGGAACAGCCCGGCCATCGCGATCGTCACGGCGACGCCGGAGACCACGACCGCGTGCCCGGAGGTCTCCGCGGCGATCTCGACCGCGTCGAGGTGCGCCCGGCCCCTGGCCCGCTCCTCGCGCTCGCGGCGCAGGTAGAACAGCGAGTAGTCGACGCCGACGGCCATGCCGATCAGCAGGATGACGCTGGAGGTGGTGTCGGTCGAGGGCACCAGGTGCGAGGCCAGGGTGGACAGGCCGAGCGCGGCGGCGACCGAGGACAGCGCGAGCAGGACCGGCACGCCGGCCGCGATGAGCGCGCCGAAGGCGACGATGAGGATGGCGAAGGTGACGGGCAGGCTGAGGTACTCGGCCCGCTGGAAGTCCTTGCCCAGCGTGTCGTCCATGGCCTTGGAGATCGACGGCCCGCCGGTCTCCTCCACCCGCAGGTCGGGGTGCCTGGCCTGGACGTCCGCGGTCGCCTTCTGCAGCGGCCCGATGCGGTCCCCGGCGGTGTCAGGGTCGCCCTTCAGGGTAACCCTGATCAGCAGCGCGGTCTTGTCGTGCGAGGGCAGCGGGTCGCTGACCTCCGCGACGCCCGGCAGCGCCTTCATGGTGGTGGCGACATCGGCGGCCGCGCCCATCGCGGCGTCGGTGTTCAGGACGCCGGAGCGGGCGGTGATGAGCACGCTCTCGGTGGCCGGGTTGTCGAAGTGCGCGTCGTTGACGATGACGCTGGCCCGGCCGGACTCGCCGATGGCCCCATCCTGGCTGGTGGCCTCGACGGTCCCGGCCGCGTTTCCGCCGATGAAGCAGACGGCGACGAACACGACCCACAATGCGATGGCGCGCCACGGGTGCTCTGCGCTCCAGCGGGCGACCCGAACAGTTATCGGTCTCTTCTCCACGGCACTGACGCTATGAATTCGCCGCGCCGCGGGCATCCGGGCTGCACCCGGCCCGCACCCGGATCCGAGTACCGGGGGCTTCCCTGAGTAGCAAGGGTGCACCGCTGCCACCGGACCGCAACCGGACGGCAACCGAAGAAAGCACCGGACTGCCTCAACATCGCCGCGGGCGCGCCGATTGCCCGAATGAGCAAGGATCGCTCATCCCGCAGGCCATGGACCGGCGACACACCGACGGGGGTTCGGTTCGCGTGCTCGAGGACATCACGTCGGTCACCCTGCACGGCGCCCTGGACGGGCTGGCCAAGCGGCAACGGGTGATCGCCGACAACATCGCCAACATCCAGACGCCCGGCTTCCTGGCCGGCCGGGTGGAGTTCGAGGACGCCCTGCGCACCGCGGTGCAGGCGGGCGACCCGCGCGGGGCGGCCAGCACCACGGCCCGCTCGCTGGAGCCGACCCGGGAGGACGGCAACAACGTGAACCTCGACCACGAGGTGCTCTCGAACATCGACACCGGGCTGCGGTACCAGACGATGCTGCGCGCGACCGACGACAAGTTCGGCCTGCTGCGCACGGCGATCAGGGGCTGAGCGCGATGGGCATCTTCGGGGCGATCGGCATCGCCGGCACGGGGGTCACCGTCTACCGCAAGTGGCTCGACGCCGTGTCGGACAACATCGCCAACGTCAACGACGCGGTGCCGACCAGCGCCGACGTGTTCCGGGCCCGGTACGTCCAGGCGCAGGCCGTGCACTACGGCGACGGCGACGGCGGCGTGGTGGTGGCCGGGACGGCCCTCGGCCCGGCCAAGGGCCGCCTGGTGTACGAGCCGGACAACCCGATCGCGGACCGCCAGGGCTACGTGAAGTACCCGGACATCGACCTGGGCTCGCAGATGACACAGCTGATCATGGCGCAACGGGCATACCAGGCGAATCTCACCGTCGTCGACCGCGCCAAGGACGCCTACCAGGCCGCGATCCAGGTCGGGAAGGGCTGATCGCCGTGAGCATCGACGCCATCGCCCCCATCGCGTCCGTCGCCCCGATGTCCGCCGCACTCGGCTCGCCGGACCGGGGGGTCCAGGCCGGCTCGGGCGCGAACTTCGGCTCCATGCTCGCCCAGGGCCTGCAGAAGCTGCAGGACGCCCAGAACACCGCCGACGACCTGGCCGTGCAGGCGGCCACCGGGAAGCTCACCGACGTGCACGACTACATCATCGCGGCGACCGAGGCCAACCTGGCCACGAGCCTCACCGTGGCCGTGCGCAACCGCGCCCTTGACGCCTTCAACGAGATCATGAGGATGCAGGCCTGATGCGCGACCGGCTCACCGCGCTCGGCCATCGCGGCCTCGACGGCTGGAAGTCGTTCTCGCCCGGGCAGAAGGCCGTCACGATCTTCGCCGTCCTGGCGCTCGCGATCGGCGGCTACTTCTTCGCGAGCTGGTCCGGCAAGCCGCAGATGGCGCCGCTGTTCTCCAACCTGACCTCGGCCGACGCGAGCGCCATCGTCGACAAGCTCAACGCCGACGGGGTCACCTACACGCTCTCCGGCGGGGGCGGCACCATCAACGTGCCGGCCGACCAGGTGTACGCGCTGCGCATCGAGATGAGCGGCGCCGGCCTGCCCGCACAGGGCGACGCCGGCTACGCCCTGCTGGACAAGCAGGGCATCATGACCAGCGAGTTCATGCAGCAGGTGACCTACCGGCGGGCCCTGGAGGGCGAGCTGGCGAAGACCATCAGGTCCATCGCCGGGGTTTCCTCGGCGTCGGTACACCTGGCCATCCCACAGAAGGACGTCTTCACCGACGACCAGCAGGCGCCCACCGCCTCCGTGCTGGTGAACACCGGCACCAAGACCCTGACCGGCGACCAGGTGACCTCGATCGTGCACCTGGTCTCCTCCAGCGTGGAGGGCCTGGAGCCGCAGGCCGTGACCGTGGTCAGCGCCGGCGGCAAGGTGCTGTCCACATCGGACAGTTCCGGCGGGAGCGGGGGCCCGAGCGGCTCGTCGGGCCAGACCAGCGCCTACGAGCAGCGGCTGCGGGCCGCGGTGCAGACCATGCTCGACACCGTCGTCGGGCCCGGGCACTCGGCCGTGAACGTCACCGCCGACCTGAACTTCGACAACACCGAGACGAAGACGCAGAAGTACGTGGCCGACCCGGCCGTGCCGCCGCTGTCCGAGCAGAAGAAGTCCGAGCAGTACACCGGCGGCAACGGGGTGCCCGTCGGCGGGGTGCTCGGCCCGGACAACATCCAGGTGCCCAACGGGACCGGGGCGGGCGGGGACGGGCAGTACCAGCAGACGACCGAGACCCGCAACAACGCGGTCGGCATGGTCACCGAGACGACCAAGACCGCGCCCGGCCGGGTGGACAAGCTCGGCATCGCGGTGATCGTGGACAGCGCGGTGGCCAAGGTCGACCTCGCGCAGCTGCAGCAGCTCGTCTCCTCCGCGGTGGGCCTGAACCCGACCCGCGGCGACCAGATCGCGGTCAGCTCGATGGCGTTCGACACCAGCGCGGCCACCGCGGAGCGCAACGCGGCCACGGAGGCGGCGAAGGGGCGGCAGGCGGAGGTTCAGCAGCAGTACATCCAGATGGGCGCGATCGTCCTGGCGCTCCTGCTGCTGCTCATCATCGCCGCCCTCGCCCAGCGCAAGCGCCGCAAGGCGGAGAAGCTGAAGCTGAGCGAGGAGCAGAACGCCGCGCTCGAGGAGATGCAGGCGGCGATCGAGGCGGCCCGGGCCAAGCTCGCACTGGAGGGCGGCGGCGGGCTGGGCGGCGCCGCGGCGCTGGAGGGCGGCGGCGCCCCGGGCGAGGAGTTCGACCGCGACGGGCGCTTCCGCGACCTGACCACGATGGTCGAGAAGCAGCCGGACGAGGTGGCCCAGCTCCTGCGCGGCTGGCTCGCCGACCGGCGGAGCTAGACCAACTATCGAAATGTCGGGCGCTCCGCGCCACGACATTTCGGACATATCACGATTTAGCTGTATGCAGGGAATTATATAGAAGGTGGTAGATGAATACGGGTGAGATGACGGGGCTGCGCAAGGCCGCCATCCTGCTCGTGCAGATGGGCAAGGAGGACGCCGCCAAGATCATGGCGCACCTCCGCGAGGCGGAGGTCGAGGAGCTCACCGCCGAGATCGTGCGGCTCGGCCAGATCGAGGCCGACATCGCCAACGTGGTGCTCGAGGAGTTCCACGACATGGCGACCGGGCACAAGTACGTCGGCCAGGGCGGCATGGACTTCGCCCGCGACCTGCTCGAGGCCTCCCTCGGCCGGGAGCGGGCCGGCGAGATCGTGGGCCGGCTCAACACCGTCTTCCTGGACGTGCCGTTCGGCTTCCTCGGCCAGGCCGACCCCCGCCAGCTGCTGTCGTTCCTGCAGGACGAGCACCCGCAGACCATCGCGCTGGTGCTGGCCCACATGACCGCGACCCAGGCCTCCCAGATCCTCTCCGGCCTGGCCCCGGAGCTGCAGGCCGACGTCGCGCACCGCATCGCCGTCATGGACCGCACCTCACCGGACATCATCCGGCAGGTCGAGTCCACGCTGGAGCGCAAGATGTCCTCGGTACTGCAGCCCAGCGACCTGTCCAACGTCGGCGGCCTGGAGCCGCTGGTGGAGATCATCAACCGGACCGACCGGGCCACCGAGCGGCTGATTCTCGAGGGCCTCGCCGGGCGCAATCCAGAGCTGGCCGAGGAGATCCGCTCCAAGATGTTCATGTTCGAGGACATCGTCTCCCTCGACGACCGCTCCATCCAGCTGGTGTTGCGCCAGGTCGAGACCAACGACCTCGCCACCGCGCTCAAGGGCGTGCGCGAGGAGGTACGCCAGAAGGTCATGAAGAACCTCTCCGAGCGCGCCGCGGAGAACCTGGCCGACGAGATCGAGATGCTCGGCCCCGTCCGGCTGCGCCAGGTCGAGGAGTCGCAGGCCAAGATCGTCCAGGCCATCCGCACCCTGGAGGAGTCCGGCCAGATCGTGATCAGCAGGGGTGACGACGATGAGTTCGTGGGCTGAGTTCGAGCCCCCGGTGCCGGGCGAGAAGGCGGAGGACTACCCGCTGGCGTTCCCGGCGCCGCCGAAGAGGCGGCCGGCCCCGGCCCGCACGGCCTTCCCGCCGCCGCCTCCCCCGCCGGTGACCCCGGCGACGCGGGCCTTCCCGCCGCCGGAGGCGCCGGGCACGGTCCGCTTCGGCGAGAGCGTGGTGCGCGACGCGCGGGCCACCGCGGCGCCCTCCGCCCGCTTCGACGTCGACCTGCGCGAGCGCGAGACGCTGCCGCCCGACCTGGTCGCGCGGTGGCGGGCCGAGGCCGAGGCGACCGGCTACGCCGCCGGATGGGCCCAGGGCGTGCGCGAGGCGCGCGAGGCCGCCGTCGCGGAGGCCGCCCGGACCGCCGAGGAGGCCGCGCAGGTGGCGCAGATGCACCGGCACCGGGTCGAGCGGGCCGTGCGGGCGATCGGCCGGGCCGCGGCCGACCTCGACGCGCGGGTCGTCCCGGCCGCGGCGGACATCGAGGAGCAGGTCCTGTCCATCGCCTTCGCGATCGCCGAGGCGGTGCTGCGCCGCGAGCTGCGCACCGCGGAGGAGCCGGGCCGGGAGGCGCTGGCCCGGGCGCTCGCGCTGGCCCCGGCCGCAACTGCGGTCACCGTACGTCTCAACCCGGCCGACCGCGTGACGATCGGGCATACGGAACTGGTCATGGACGGCCGGACGGTGTCACTCGTGGACGACCCGGGCCTCCTGCCGGGCGACGCGGTGGCCCTGAGCGACGCCACCACCGTCGACGCCCGGCTGGGCCCCGCGCTCGACCGGGTCCGGGAGGTCTTGGAGCAATGACATCCGCGCTACGGCAGCGGCTCGCGGCGGCCGCCCAGGCCGCGCAACCCCGCGTCAGCGGGCGGGTCGTGTCGATCGTCGGGCTGTCCGTCACCGTCGCCGGGGTCGAGGGGCGGGTCGGGGACCTCGTCGAGATCGGCGACCCGGCCACCGGCGGGATCGTGCCGGCCGAGGTCGTCTCCATCACCGGCGACCGGCTGGCCTGCCTGCCGCTCGGCCCGCTCTCCGGGATCGGCGCCGGCAGCCCCGTGGTGAGCACCGGCGGGCCGCTGCGGATCCCGGTCGGGCCGCAGCTGCGCGGGCGCATCCTCGACGGGCTCGGGCGGCCGATGGACGGCGGCCCCGCGCTCTTCGGCCTGCAGCACGTGCCAGTGGAGAACGAGGCGCCGGTCGCGCTGGCCCGGGGGCGGGTGCTCGAGCCGCTCTCGCTGGGGGTGCGCGCGCTGGACACCCTCGTGCCGTGCGGCCGGGGCCAGCGGATGGGCATCTTCGCGGGCAGCGGCGTCGGGAAGTCCTCGCTGATGTCGATGATCACCCGCGGTACCGACGCGGAGATCTCGGTCGTCGGGCTCGTCGGCGAGCGCGGGCGCGAGGTGCGCGAGTTCATCGAGAACGACCTCGGGCCGCAGGGCCTGGCCCGCTCCGTGGTGGTGATCGCCACCTCCGACCAGCCGCCGCTGGTGCGCCTGCGGGCGGGCTTCGTCGCGACGCGCATCGCCGAGTACTTCCGCGACGGCGGCTCGGACGTGCTGCTGCTCATGGACAGCCTCACCCGCACCGCCATGGCCCAGCGCGAGGTCGGCCTGTCCGCCGGCGAGCCACCGGCCACCCGCGGCTACCCGCCGAGCGTCTTCGCCCTGCTCCCCCGCCTGCTGGAGCGGGCTGGCCCGGCCCCGGTCGGCAGCATCACCGGGCTGTACACGGTGCTGGTGGAGGGCGACGACCACAACGAGCCGATCGCCGACTCGGCCCGCTCGATCCTCGACGGCCACATCACCCTGGACCGGCGCCTGGCCACGTCCGGGCACTTCCCCAGCATCGACGTGCTGGAGTCGGTCTCCCGCGTGGCCAACGCCGTGACCACGCCCCAGCAGCGGGCGAACGGCACCGCGCTGCGGCGGATGCTGGCGGCCCACCGCGACGTGCGCGAGCTGGTGGAGATCGGCGCCTACGTGACCGGCACCAACCCGGACGCCGACCGCGCCCGCGAGCTGTGGCCGCGGATCAACGACTTCCTCCGGCAGGACATGGACGACACCACCCCGGGGCCCCGGGCGTGGCAGCTGCTCGAGACGCTTCTGGCAGGTAGCTGATGGCCAAGAACGGATTCCGGCTCGGCGCCGTGCTGCGCGCCCGGAAGGCTCAGGAAGACACGGCAAAGGCCGCGGTGGTACGCGCACGAGCCGACGCCACCGCCGCCGTGCAACGGGTGCGGGCCCGCGAGCGCGACCTCGACGGCCGCAGGGTGCTCGACGGCGCCTCCGCGGCCGCGTTCGCCGCCACGCTGACCTCGCGCCAGGCCCTCGCCGGCGAGCTCGCCGCCGCGATCGCGCTGAGCCACACCGCCGACGAGACCGTGCGGGAGCGCATGCGCGAGCTCACCGACGCCGCCGTGCAGCGGCGCACCATCGAGAAGCTCCAGGAGCGCCACGACGCCACCCGCAAGCGCACGGAGGCCGCGGCGGAGGCGAAGGCGGTCGACGACATCACCACCGCCGGCTCCTACTCGAACACCGCCGACCCGGAGGGACGCCCGTGACCGTGCTCGAGGCCCAGGCCCGCATCACCGAGATCCGCTCGCTGCTGGGCCGCCCCCAGCCCACCGCGCCCGAGGCCGCGTCGGCCTTCCGGGACACTCTGCAGTCCACCGTGGACTCCACCGGGGCGGCCGCGCCGGCCACCTCCGCCGTCGCCGCCGCGAGCCGCCCGGCCCGCGTGTCCGGCGCCGACGTGGTGGAGGCCGCCGGGAAGTATCTCGGGACGCCGTACACCTTCGGCAGCAACACCCCGCAGCGCGGGCTGGACTGCTCCGGCCTGGTCCAGCGCGCCTACGGCGACCTCGGCGTACGACTGCCGCGCACCGCCGCCGAGCAGGCCGAGATGGGCACCGCGGTGCCGTCGCTGGCCCAGGCCCGCCCCGGCGACCTGCTGGCGTTCGGCCGCCCGGTCAATCACATCGCCATCTACGCCGGCTCCGGCAAGATGATCGTCGCCCCGCACACCGGCGAGGTGGTGAAGGTCGAGCCGGTCGCCGGCACGCCCACGGCGATCCGCCGCGTCGCCGCCCCGGCCACGGCACCGGCCCTGCGCCCGGCGGCCCTGGCGAGCTCCACCGCCCCGCCGTCGTCCTCGGTGCCCTACGCCGACGTGTTCCAGTCGGCCGCGGCCCGGTACGGCCTGGAGCCCTCGCTGCTGGCCGCGGTGGCCAAGGTGGAGTCGGGCTTCAACCCGAACGCGGTCAGCGGCGCCGGCGCGCAGGGCCTGATGCAGCTGATGCCGGCCACGGCCCGGGGCCTCGGCGTCGACGCCCTGAACCCGGCGGAGGCCATCGACGGCGCCGCCCGCTTGCTGTCGAACAACCTGAAGCGCTTCGGCTCGCTGGACCTGGCGCTGGCCGCCTACAACGCCGGGGGCGGGGCGGTCAGCCGGTACGGCGGCATCCCCCCGTTCCCGGAGACCCGGGCCTACGTGCCGAAGGTGAAGGCGGCGATGGCCCAGCTGGGGACCGTCCTGGCCGCGGACGGGGGGCTGCTGTGACCGTGCTCCCGCTCCCGCTCGGGGTGCCGGCCCCGGCCAAGGCGACCGCCCCGTCGGCGCGCGCCACCACCGCCGGTTCCGACGCCCCGGCCGAGGACTTCGCCGGGACCCTCGCCAACACGCTCGAGGAGGCGCTGGGCGCCGCCCTCGACGAGATGCCGCGCGACGCCACCGGGCAGCGCAAGCCGGCGGCCAAGGCGGGCGAGGCGCCCGCGGACGACGCGGGGGTCGCGCTGCTCCTGCTGATCCCGCCCGCGATGCAGGTCGCCGTCGCCACGCCAGTCCAGACGGCCCCGGCCCAGATTGCGGTCGCGTTCGTCCCTTCGAAGGCGGCCCCGCCGGGCATGGTGCCGAATCCTGGGGCGCCCCCACCCGCACCGGCCGACCCTGGCGACCTCCGCTCCGCTCTCGCGGCGGACCTGGAGGCCAAGCTCGCCGCCACTGCCGGGAGCACCACGGCGACCGTCATCGAGACCGGCCCGCTGTCCGTCCGGCCCACGGGTGCCGCGGCGCCCGCGCAGATCACGCCGGTTGCGCTCATCGGGGTCCGGGCCGAAGGGCCGGCGCCGGCGACGGTGGAGATCGCCGTCCCCGAGTCGGCGACCGTGGCCGTGGCCGTGGCAGGTGGGGCCGCCGTCATCGCCGTCGAGGCGCCGGGGGTTCGATCCGGCCCGGGGGCAGCTCCGACCGCCGCGCAACCGCAGGGCGCACCCGCGCCGACCGGTCCGGGCCCGACCGCCCCGGTGGGGCCGCCGCCGGTCACCGGCCGGCCGGTCGTCGTCGCGCGGCAGGGGGCCGGATCGCCGGCGGCTCCGCCCGTCGCGGTGCCGGGCGCCGCCGCGGCCATGACAACCGGAGTGAGGGCTGACCAGGCCGCCTCCGCGCTGCCGGACGCGGCGGCGCCGAACATGCCGGCCGTGCCCGGGGCGACCGCGGCGACCGGAGCGTTGGCGGCCGCGACCCGGCCGGTCGTCGCGGCGCCGGCCACGGCGGCGGCCGAGCCCCTGGCACCGGCTCAGGCACCGGCACCGGTCCAAACACCGGCTCAGGCACCGGTCCAAGCACCGGCTCAGACATCGATCCAGGCACCGGCTCAAACATCGGCTCATGCGTCGGCTCAGACCTCGGCCCAGACCTTTGCCCAGGCGTTGGCTCCGGCGTTGGCTTCGGCCACCGCGCAGCCGATGCCGGCCGCCGATCCGGTCGTCGCCGCCGTCGTGCCGGGCGCGGTGGCGGCCGCACCGGCCACCGCCTCGGCGCCGGTCGAGACGCCCGCCGCCGCCGGGGCACCGGGCACCGCCGCGCCGGTCACCTTCCAGCAGAGCGCCTTCCAGCAGAGCGTCTTCCAGCAGGACACCTTTCAGCAGGGCAACTTCCAGCCGGGCGACGGCCGGCCGGGGAGTCAGCAGCCGGGGGGCAACCAGCAGGGCACCGCCGCGCCGGCCGGGCCCGTCCTGCCCGCGGCGCCGGTCGCGCCACGACCCGTGGCCACCGGCCCGGCCGACGATGCGCCCGCGAGCGACCCGGGCGCGGGCCGGCCGGTGGTGGCGGACGCGGCTGCCGTCCTCGCACCGCCGGCGCACCGGGCCGACCCGGCGATCGTGCCGGACGCCGCCCAGAGCGTCGTGCCGGGCGTGGCAGTGAACGCCGCGCCGAATGCCGTGCCGGTGACGGCGCCCACCACCCCGGCGCCCGCGGTGCCGCAGCCCGCGCCCACGGGGGCCGACGGGTGGGGCAGCGTGGCGCCGCAGCTGGTCAGCGTGCTCTCGCCGCTGCGCCGCGGGCCCGACGGGGTGCACCGCATGACGCTGCGGCTGCAGCCCGAGAACCTCGGGCCGATCAGCGTCGTGGCCGAGGTCCGCAACGGCACGATCGCGGTGCAGCTGCGGGCCGACCGGGAGGCCGGCCAGGCCGCCCTGCAGGCGGCGCTGCCCCAGCTGCGCCAGGACCTGACCGACGCGGGCTTCGCCGGCTGCGCGCTGGACCTGCACCAGCAGGACTCCCCGGCGGGCAACCAATCGCAACATTTCTCAGGTTGGCAGCCGGAGGGACGATCTCAACGACGTACGCCCGAAGGCGGCCAAACCTTCACCACCGAGCCGCCGGCGCCGGTCGACGACGGCCTGGTCGACGTACAGCTGTAGAAGGGAGCCCGCCATTACAGCCCCGACGCCGGTCACCGGCAACGCCGCCGACTACCTGCCGAAGAAGACCCCGGTCGTCGGCGACGTCGCCGACTACCTGCCGAATGCCAATGCCCCGGCCACGAAGGCCCCCGCCGCGACGGACAAACCCGACGAGACCGCCAAGCCCGGCGGGGAGCTGGGCAAGGACGCGTTCCTGAAGCTGCTCGTGGCGCAGCTGAAGTACCAGGACCCGAGCCACCCGATGGACAACAGCGAGTTCCTGGCGCAGACGGCCCAGTTCACCACGGTCGAGAAGCTCACCGACCTGGCCAAGGTCGGGCAGAACCTGCTGGCCGCCCAGCTCCAGCTCGGCGCGAGCAACCTGATCGGGCGCACGGTGACGTACACCGGCAAGGACGGCAAGGAGCAGACCGGCGTGGTGAGCGCCGCGAAGTTCGCCGGGACCACGACGACCGTGCGCGTCGGCGACGCGGACATCGCGCTGGCCGACATCAAGCAGGTGACGGCCACCGACGCGGCGGCCGACCCGGCTCAGCCGAACGCGCAGCAGACGCCGCCCGCCCAGCAGGCACCGCCCACGCCGCAGGAGCCGCCGGCGCAGGAGGCACCGCCCGCGCAGGAGGCACCGCCAGCGCAGCAGACGCCACCCGCGCAACAAACGCCACCGGCACCAACGCAACAAGCGCCGCGGACGCCACCGGCGACGCCAGCTCAACCACCCACTCAGGCGTCCTGAAAGGAAACCACCCCAGATGCTCCGCTCACTCTTCTCCGGCATCAGCGGCCTGCGCGCACACCAGCAGATGATGGACGTCACCAGCAACAACATCGCCAACGTCAACACCGTCGGGTACAAGTCGGCCCAGACGGTCTTCGCCGACACGCTGAGCCAGATGATGCGCAGCGCCGGCGCCCCCCAGCCCGAGCTCGGCGGCACCAACCCCGCCCAGGTCGGCCTGGGCGTGCGGCTGGCCGCCATCAACACTAGCTTCGTGCAGGGCTCGGCCCAGACCACCGGCCGGGCGACCGACGTCATGATCTCCGGCGACGGCTTCTTCGTGGTGAACTCGACCAACGAGCAGCTGTACACCCGGGCCGGCGCGTTCAACTTCGACGCCGAGGGCAAGCTGGTCACCCCGACCGGCGCCGCCGTGCAGGGCTGGCCGGCGGTCAACGGCGTGGTCAACAGCAACGCGCCGCTGGGCGACATCCGGCTGCCGATGGGCACCCTCATCGCACCCACGGCCACCACCGCCGCGGTCATCGCCGGCAACCTCCCGGCCAACGCCGGCAGCACCGCGACCACGATCTCGCGGACCATCAAGGTCTACGACACCACCGGCGCGCAGCGGACCCTGCGGCAGCAGTTCATCTGGGACCCGAACGCGCAGTCCTGGTCGCTGCAGCTCGACGACGGCAACGGCGGCGCGCAGAGCCCGCTGACCCCGCTGGTGTTCGGCAACAACGGGCAGATCACCCAGCCGACGTACACCGACGCTGGGGGCGCCACACACATCGGCATGCAGTACGACCCGTCGGGCAACGGCACCGGCACGATGATCGACGTCGACCTGGCCGGCCTGACCGAGTACACCGGCAACGCCACGGTGCAGCCGCTGAGCCAGAACGGCGCGCCGGCCGCCACGCTGCAGTCGTTCTCCATCAACCCCGACGGCCAGCTGGTCGGCATCTTCTCCAACGGCAACAAGCAGACCGTCGCGCAGCTGGCGCTGGCCAACTTCAACAACCCGCCCGGCCTGGAGAAGGTGGGCGACTCGCTGTACCGCTTCACCGTCAACTCCGGCCTGGCCCAGGTCAACGCCCCGGGCTCCGCCGGGCTCGGCACGCTGCAGAGCGGCGCGGTCGAGATGTCCAACGTCGACCTGGCCCAGGAGTTCACCAACCTGATCGTCGCCCAGCGCGGCTTCCAGGCCAACTCCAAGGTCATCAGCACCTCCGACGACGTGCTGCAGGAGCTGGTGAACCTCAAGCGGTAAGTCCTAGGAGGGCGCCGTGATACTGCTGACCCGCCTCAACGGCCCGGTCTTCGCGCTCAACCCCGACCTCGTCGAGCGGGCCGACTGCACGCCCGACACCGTCATCACCCTGGTCGACGGCACGAAGTACCTCGTCGCCGAGTCATTGCCGCAGGTCGTGGCCCTCATCCGGCACTACCGGGCCTCGGTCGTCGCCGAGGCCCAGAACCTCGCCGGGCAGACGCCGGAGGAGCGGGCCGAGGCCGCCGCGGAGCGGGTCAAAGAGACCAACGTCGTCCGTCTGCACCGTCGGGAGCGCTGAGCACCATGGATCCGGCAACCCTCGCTGGCATCGTCCTCGCCTTCGTCGCGATCTTCACCGCGATGATCCTCGAGGGCGGTAGCCCCGGGTCGATCTTCCTGGCCGCGCCGCTGGTGCTGGTCTTCGTCGGCACCCTCGGCGCGGCCATGGCCGGCGGCATGCTCAAGGACATCATCGGCCTGGTCGACTCGCTGAAGCGGGTGATGCTGTCCAAGTCGGCGGTGTACGACTCCCTCGTCGACGACATCGTGAAGCTGGCCGAGAAGGCCCGCCGGGAGGGCCTGCTGGCCCTGGAGGACGCGATGAAGGAGGTGCAGGACCCCTTCCTGAAGAAGGGCCTGCAGCTGGCCATCGACGGCACGGACTCCGAGGAGCTGGCCGCCATCCTCGAGGCCGAGGTGGAGGCGAAGAAGAAGGCCGACAAGCAGGCCGCGACGATCTTCACGGCCATGGGCGGCTACGCGCCGACGATCGGCATCATCGGTACCGTCATCGGCCTCATCCACGTGCTGGAGAACCTCAGCGAGCCGGCCAAGCTGGGCGAGCTGATCGCGGGCGCGTTCGTGGCCACCCTGTGGGGCGTGCTGTCGGCCAACGTCATCTGGCTGCCGATGGGCGCCAAGATGAAGCGCCTGTCCGACATCGAGTGCGGGCAGATGGAGCTCGTCATCGCGGGCATCATCAACATCCAGGCCGGGGCGAACCCGCGCCTGGTCGCGCAGAAGCTGCGCAGCCTCCTGCCGCCGGGCGCCTCCAAGGAGAAGGAAAAGGCCGCCTGAGCGATCCTGGCGGGACGCGCCCCGGAGATGATCGAGCGCCACCGAGCGACGGTCGGCGGGCGACTGGCTCGGGGGTGCGCGGCGGCGAACGTCGACGCCGCGAGCGGCTCGCGGCCATGTCCTGCGCTGCGGCAGCGCACCAGGGGACTCCCCCGTGGCAACCGTCCGGCACTCACCTGTCGGGCGGTCGGGCCGATCTCATCCCCGAAGGCGCGACAGGGCGCCGACGCGAACTTCGGGGAGGACCGCGATGAGTGGTGGTGGACACGCGGCGAAGGCCGGCGCGCACGCCAAACACAAGAAGGGCGGCCACCACGAGGAGGAACACGAGAACCACGAACGGTG